>JBATLU010000001.1:0-13200 GCA_049289475.1 Pontixanthobacter sp.
GTACGAACTTACGCATGTATAATTCCTTAAAACAGCGAGTGGATATTGCGCAGATCTAATGGACCGCGCCCGAAGCCCTCCCCCTGGGGCAAACTTCGTAAACCCTCAATAAAGGCCAAAATGTGGCAATGCAAGCCCAAATTAGGACCAATTGGATATTCAGCTGATATATCAACAAAATATTCGGCTATTGCTGACCCTAATTGCGCTCGTAAAGATCCCCGAAAGGTCAAGATTCTTCAGTACAAACAAAAAGGGCGGCACCTTGCGGTACCGCCCTTTCTATTAGAAAGCGTGCAGCTTATTCAGCAGCAGGTGCGTCTGCAGCAGGTGCAGTTGCAGTTGCGTCAGCAGCTTCAGCAGTCGCATCAGCAGCAGCTGTAGTCGCATCAGCAGCAGCTGTGGTTGCATCAGCAGCTTCAGCAGTCGCGTCAGCAGCAACTGCTTCAGCGTCAGGTGCCATTGCTTCTTCAGTCGGTGCAGCTTCTTCAGTCTTCGAGCAAGCGGTCAGCGAAAGAGCAGCGCCAGCAACTACGGCAGCAAGTACGAATTTACGCATGGAATAATTCCTTAAACAGCGAGTGGATATCACACACCCCTTCGGGGCTATGTGCGAAATCTACCCACTGAGGACAGACTTCGTGAGGGCTAAATAAAGGCGGAAATGTGGCGGCGCAAGTGGCATTTTGCACGCACCGCCATTTTTCTGCCCTATTTGACCAAAAATGCCGAATTTCCGTCAGTTTAGCCTGCGCAAAACTTTGGGGATGAAAGCTGACCGCGGCGATATGCAGTGCTAGATGGAGACCATGTCCGACAAAAAACACCTCTATCTCGTCGATGGATCCGCCTATATTTTCCGCGCCTATCACCGATTGCCGCCGCTGACCGACCCCGAAGGAACGCCGGTTGGGGCGGTTTACGGATATACAACCATGCTGTGGAAGTTGGCAGAGGATCTCGACAAGGCTGATGGCCCGACTCACCTCGGGGTGATTCTCGACAAATCGAGCCATTCGTTCCGCAACGATATTTACCCCGAATACAAAGCGAATCGGCCGCCTGCACCCGAAGATCTGGTCCCGCAATTTCCATTGATTCGCGACGCCACCCGCGCGTTCAGCCTCGAATGTATCGAGGAACAGGGACTTGAGGCCGACGATCTGATTGCGTCTTATGCCCGCGCCGCTGCGGCGCAAAACTGGGATGTGACCATCGTATCATCGGACAAGGATCTGATGCAGCTAATCGGCGAAGGGGATGACACGACTGGCCGAATCGACATGCTCGACACGATGAAGAACCAACGCATCTCCATACCCGAAGTGGCCGAGAAATTCGGCGTCACTCCCGATCTGGTCGGCGATGTGCTCGCGCTGATGGGCGATTCGGTCGACAATATTCCGGGCATTTACGGCGTGGGCCCGAAAACCGCGACCAAGCTGATCCAGGAACATGGCACACTCACCGCTGCGCTGGATGCCGCAGAGGGGATGAATCCCTCCAAGCTTAAAGAACGCCTGATCGAACATCGCGCCGATGCCGAACTGAGCCGGATATTGGTGACGCTGAAGGAAGATTGCGACCTTCCCGTTCCGCTTGAGGCATTCAAACTGGACGGTGTGCCCAGCGAACCGCTGGCTGCATTTCTGACCAAACATGGCTTCACCAGCCTGCTTCGCCGGCTCGATTCGGGCCGGGGCAGTCCCGAACGGCCGACCAACCTCAATCCGGCCAAAGCCGTTACAGCCGGTGAAGCCGCCACAGCTGAGGGCAACCGGCAACCCCCGCCAGAAATGGCTGCCATCGACCGCACAACCTATCACTGTGTACAAGACCGAACCGCGCTCGATCAATGGATTGCAAAATGTTTTGCCGCGCGGGTGATTGCGGTCGACACCGAGACCAGTGCGCTCGATTCAATGCAAGCGGATCTGGTCGGGATCAGCCTGGCGACCGGACCCAACGAAGCCTGCTACATCCCGCTCGCGCACGGCGGCAGCGATATGTTTACCGAAAAACCCGTGCAGATTGACCGTCAGGAAGCGCTCAACGCACTCGCGCCATTGCTGACGAGCGATGCCGTGCTCAAGATCGGGCAGAATATCAAATATGACCTCAACGTGCTTGCGCGTTACGGCGTCACTGTCAGCCCGATCGATGATACGATGATCATCAGTTTCGATCTGGATGCGGGCCGCGGCGAGGCAGGTATCGGCGGCGGTCATGGGATGGACGAACTGTCGGTCCGCCACCTCGGCCATGCTCCGCTGTCGTTCAAGGAAGTGTGCGGCACTGGCAAGAAGCAGATCCCGTTCGGCGAAGTTCCGCTGGACCGCGCAACCGAATATGCCGCCGAAGACGCCGATGTGACGTGGCGGCTGCACAGCCTGCTCAAACCGAGGCTGGCAATCGAAGGCGGCACGCGAATCTATGAGCGGGTCGATCGCCCGCTGGTGCCAGTGGTTGCGCAGATGGAACGTCACGGGATCAAGGTTGACCGCGCACAATTGTCGCGCCTGTCGGAAGAGTTTGCCGCCCAAATCGGGCGATTGGAGAAGCTAATCCACGAAGACGCCGGGCAAGAATTCACCATCGGCAGCCCCAAGCAATTGGGCGATATTCTGTTCGACAAGCTGGGCCATACGGGCGGTCGCAAGGGCAAGAGTGGGCAATATTCGACCGATCAGGCGATCCTGGAAAAGCTCGCCGGTGAAGGCGCTGTCATCGCCAATAAGGTTCTTGAATACCGCCAGCTGTCCAAGCTGAAATCAACCTATACCGACGCGCTGCAGGCGGCGATCAATCCCAAGACCGGGCGCGTGCATACCAGCTACAGCCTCGTCGGCGCTCAGACCGGGCGATTGTCCTCGACCGACCCTAATTTGCAAAACATCCCGATCCGGACCGAAATCGGCCGCCAGATTCGCGAAGCCTTTGTTGCCGATCATGGCAATGTCTTGCTCGCGGCTGACTATTCGCAAATCGAACTGCGGCTCGCCGCGCATATGGCCAATGTGCCTTCGCTCAAGGAAGCCTTTGCAGAAGGCGAGGACATCCACGCCCGCACCGCGCGCGAGATGTATGGCGAGGTTACCAGAGACACCCGCGCGGCCGCCAAAACGATCAATTTCGCCATTCTCTACGGCATTTCACGCTGGGGGCTCGCGGGTCGGCTAGGGGTCGAAGCAGACGAGGCGCAGGCAATGATTGACCGCTATTTCCAGCGCTTTCCGGGCATCCAGCGCTACATTGCCGAAACGCTCGAAACCGTGCGCGAACGCGGCTATTCGGAGACTTTGTTCGGGCGCAAGACGTGGTTCCCGCGGATCAACTCCAAGAACCAGGCCGAGCGGCAGGGGAGCGAACGCGCAGCCATAAATGCGCCGATCCAGGGCACCTGCGCCGACATTATCAAACGCGCGATGGTGCGGATGATGCCCGCTCTCGAAGCAGCCGGACTGGGCCATGTGCGGATGCTGCTGCAGGTGCATGATGAACTGGTGTTCGAATTGCCCGAAGGTGATGTCGAGGCGGCAACTGCAATAATCCGGGATGTGATGGCGCAGGCCGCTGCGCCAGCAGTAAAACTGGATGTCCCGCTGGGAATTGATATTGGTTCGGGCACAAGTTGGGGCGCTGCGCACTAATGGCATTGGGGCACGCTGTTGAAGCGGGGCGCTTGGGCGGTTTGAAAGTGGACGGGATTAGTCACCGAGTGGCCAAGATTGGGTGGAAAGCGGTCGCTGTGTAGGTTAGCCTCAAGCAATGAAACTCGCTCGAAAGATCATCCTGCACTCGCCGGTTTCCGACGTGCGACTTCTTCACCCGTTCGTTGAACAGTGCCTTCGCGATGGGGTTTCTCTGGTCGCCGTCTTAGGTCCGGGCTGCGCCCGCTTAGAAGACCTGATCGACGAAATCGTGGTCGCGGACGGTTCTGACCCTGACCGCTTCATGTGCACGACAGCACATCCCGACGAGCCGTTCAGCGATGTGGTGAACATGATTGAATGCTGGGAACTTGAACGGCGCGACCCCTATCAAGAGGTCCACCTCTAACGTCCGCGATCGGACCGCCAGCAAACATCCCGCTCTCACTCCCATTTTTCGCTGTCCTACAGCGCCCGCAAAGTGCCATGGTGGTCGCATGGTCCATCCGGCTTATCCCGCGCCCTTAATTCGCCCCGCATCGACGCATGCAATGGACGCAAGGGGGCGGGGGCTCCCTCAATCATCGCCGCGTATGAATGGGAGTATTTTGTTATATTTTACAAAGATTTATCATGGCAATGGTCGGTTGACACTGTGTCAACTTCGTCAACCAAGTGTCACCTAGGGTCAGGACCCAAATCGGCAGCTTGCTTGCAACCAGACGCCGCACTCAATAGTTGGAGCAGCATGTTCGAAACTTACAATCCAGCAAATTGGACCATTAACTGTGAAGATGTGGCAATTGCAGCCGCCGCATTGGCGCTGTCGATCTGTGCCGCCTATTTCCTTTACCGCTTTGTGTTTGCGATATTGCGCCGGATAACTGCAGCATCGGAAAGCACATCTGACGATCTGATAATCGAAAGCATAAGGCGTCCGATCAAATGGTCGCTCATTGCAATTGCCATCACGCTGGTGGCGCAGGCCAATGAATCGCTCGCATTCGTGTGGGAGCCGCTGGCCAAATTTGTGCGCCCTGCACTGCTCGGCTGGATTGCCTACACTTTGGTCAAATCCTTTACCGCAGCGATGGAAATAAAGCTGGAAAGCTCGATTGATCCGGTGGCGGTGCGCAGCCGCCGAACGCGGATCTCGATCTTGTCGCGTACAGCCACTTTTGCGATTGTTTTTATCACTGTGGGCCTGATGCTGCTGGGGATTCCCGGTGTCAGCGAAATCGGAGCAACTTTGCTGGCCTCCGCTGGTCTTGCCGCTCTAGCAATTGGTGCGGCGGCCCAACCCGCGCTCAAATCATTGATCGGCGGCCTCCAAATGGCGATTACCGAGCCGCTGCGGATCGGTGATCTGGTGGTGGTCGATGGCCATACAGGCCGCGTCGAAGAAATCCGCATGAGCTTCATCACCGTGCGCACATGGGACGAGCGCGCGATTATCGTGCCCACCACCCAAGTGCTCGAAAGCAGCTTCGAAAACTGGTCTCGAAAAAGCGAGATGCTGACCGGTCCGGTGTATCTCCACCTCGATCCGGCGGCAGAAATCGAGCCGATCCGCAGCGAATTTATCCGGTTCGTGGGAGAGCATGACAATTGGGATGGCCGCACAGTCGCTCTGTTGATGACCGAATCCTATCCCGAGAGCATTGAATTGCGCCTGTCGATGAGCGCCAAGACGATTGCCGAACTATTTGCGCTCCGGTGCGCAGTGCGCGAACATATGATCGACTGGCTGCGCAGGGAAATGCCCGACGCGCTGATCCGCCACCGTCTGGAGGTTGAAAATGCGAATCAGCGCGCTAGCGGCGGATAGTCAGTCTTCAACCTTGCCGTGCTTCTTGTCACGGGTCGGTTCGATCATACCGTCATGAACGAAGCCGATTGGATGAACCTCTGCCGCGCGCGTTTTAAGCTCGCCGCGCATCTTCTTATATTCAGCTTCCATGGCTTCGGTGACGGTCGCGCGCGAATCTGCGAGCGCGGCATCAAAATCAGCGGCGGTAACCTGCTTCACATCACCGCCTGCCCGTTTTAGCGCATTGAGACCGGCACGGCGCACCACATCTTCCAGATCGGCGCCGGTGAAACGGTCGGCCTTGGCCGCGATAGCAGAAAGATTAACGTCCTTGGCCAGCGGCATCTTGGCCGAATGAATGCCCAAAATCTGCTCACGGCCTTTCTCGTCGGGCGTGCCGACATAGACCAGCTCGTCGAACCGTCCAGGACGCAGCAGCGCCGGATCGACCAGTGCAGGCCGGTTGGTCGCGCCGATAACGATCACCGATTGCAGTTCTTCCAGCCCATCCATCTCGGCCAAAATTGTGTTGACTACACGGCCGGTAACTTGGGGCTCGCCTTGGCCGCTGCCGCGCGCGGGCACCAAACTGTCAATCTCGTCGATAAACACCACGCAGGGCGCAACCGAGCGTGCCCGCTGGAACATCCGCGCGATTTGCTGCTCACTCTCACCATACCATTTGGACAATAGGTCAGAGCTTTTCATCGAGATAAAATTGGCTTCGGCTTCTTTTGCGACGGCTTTGGCGAGCAAAGTCTTGCCTGTTCCGGGCGGGCCATAGAGCAGGAAGCCTTTGGCCGCACGGATGCCCAGACGCGCAAAGGCATCGGGGTTTTTCAGCGGCAGTTCGATGCCTTCCTTCAGCTTGTCGATCGCATCATTGACCCCGCCAATATCGTCCCAGCCGACATTGGGCATCTGCACCATCACTTCGCGCATGGCAGACGGCTGAACACGTTTGAGCGCCGAGAGGAAATCCTCCCGCGTGACGCACAAATCATCGAGCACATCCTGCGGAACCGTGCGCTCATCCAGATCGAGCCGCGGCATAATCCGGCGGACCGCATCAATCGCTGCCTCGCGCGCCAAAGCCGCCAAATCGGCACCGACAAAACCATGCGTGGTCTTGGCCAATTCATCCAGATTAACCTTATCTCCCAGCGGCATACCGCGCGTATGGATTGCCAGGATTTCGCGGCGCCCTTTCTCATCGGGCACGCCAATCACAATTTCACGGTCGAACCGCCCTGGCCGGCGAAGCGCTTCGTCCATCGCGTCGGGCCGGTTGGTGGCGGCAATCACCACCAGATTGGAACGCGCTTCCAGCCCGTCCATCAACGTCAACAATTGTGCGACAAGGCGTTTCTCTGCCTCGCCGTGGACTTGTGTGCGTTTGGGAGCGATCGAATCAATCTCGTCGATGAAGATAATCGAAGGGGCAACTCGGGTTGCCTCCTCAAACACTTCGCGCAGCTTTTTCTCGCTCTCGCCATAGCCCGAACCCATGATTTCAGGGCCGTTGATGGTGAAAAACTCGGCATCGCTTTCATTTGCAACAGCCTGCGCCAGCCGAGTTTTTCCGGTTCCCGGCGGGCCGTGCAGCAACACACCCTTTGGCGGATCAACACCAAGACGGGTGAACAATTCGGGATAGCGCAGCGGCAACTCGACCATCTCGCGCAATTGCTGGATCGTGTCGCCAATCCCGCCGACGTCATCGTAGTTTACGCCTGCGCGCGGATCGCGTGGTTCCTCGAATTCAGCCCGCAGCTCGACTTCAGTATTCTCGTCAATATGGACAATGCCCTTGGGCGATGTCGAAACGACGCTGAGGCGGATCTGCGTCAGCGCATAGGCGGGGGCGTTGAACATCCGCTGCACTTCGGGCGGCATATTCTGGACCGGCTGCTGGCCGGTTGTCGCGACCAGATCGCCCGCAACAATCGGTTTTCGGAAGAAATTGCGCTTCAGTGCCTGAGTCGGACCTTGCAGCCGCATTTCGCGCTGCGCCGGGGCAAAAACAACGCGGGTGGCCGGCTGTGATTGCGCGACCCGGATCGTCACATGCTCGCCCGAACCTGCTTCGGCATTGCCGCGCTGCAAGCCGTCGAGCCGGACAACATCAAGCGACTGGTCCTCGTCATAGGCTGGCATAGCAATCGCCACAGTGGTGCGTTTGCCCGAAATCTCGACCACATCGCCGTCGGTAATGCCGAGTGCCTGAAAGGCCGAACGCGGCATCCGGGCAATGCCCTGACCGCTTTCTTCCTGACGCGCCGCCGCAACCTGCAGCCGCACTGTTTTTTCTTTAACCGCCGTATCTTGTTCGGCCATCGAGCACCCGCTTCCTGTGTCTCATACTGGATAGAAGGCTCTAGCTAGGAAGAGAAGTGCCAGGTTGCAAATTGCTTCCCGGAAAGCAGGCAAGAAAAAAGCCCGGTCGTTTCCGACCGGGCTGAAAAAGTTTGGGAGAGGATGCCTGAAAGGCGAGTTCTCAATGGGGGATTCGCAAAAATTGTGCAAGTGCGAAAAGAGCATGGTTAGTTGCATTTTGTGCAACTTAGTCCGAAAAGTCAGCCTGGCTTACTGAATTTTATCATAAATCGATCCGTTTTTCCGCGAATTTTCGATTCACATACCTCAATTAACGGTCATCATCGCTGCGATGCAGCATCTCGCACTTCGCACTCACAGCATGACAGGTAAAGAGTTTGGCCGCTTCCACGATGGCGGCATTGCCTAGATGACAAAAGAGGCCGCGACCGCTATTCGCAGCTATGCAAATGCGAGGAATCCGTCTCTGACGGTCGCTCGTCCAGCCACAGCGCAAGGAATGAAGTCCACTATGCAAAAGCTCTATCCCGATGCCGCAGCGGCCCTCGAAGGTGTACTGCGCGACGGAATGCTGGTCGCCTCGGGCGGGTTCGGACTATGCGGCATTCCCGAACGCTTCATCGATGCAATCCGTGATAGCGGCGTGACCGGGCTGACCTTTGCCAGCAACAATGCCGGGATCGACAATGAAGGTATCGGCAAGCTGCTGCGGACCAAGCAGGTCAAGAAAATGATCTCCTCCTATGTCGGGGAGAATAAGGAATTCGAGCGGCAATTTCTGTCGGGAGAACTCGAAGTCGAGTTCTGTCCGCAGGGTACTCTGGCCGAGCGGATGCGCGCTGGCGGTGCTGGCATTCCCGGCTTCTACACCAAGACCGGCGTCGGCACTCAAGTGGCCGAGGGCAAGGAATCCAAGATTTTCGACGGAGAGGAATATATCCTCGAACGCGGAATTTTTGCCGATCTCGCCATCGTCAAGGCGTGGAAGGCAGATGAAACGGGCAATTTGATGTTCCGCAAAACGGCGCGTAATTTCAACATGCCTGCCGCGACTTGCGGCAAAATCTGCGTGGTCGAAGTGGAAGAAATCGTGCCAGCGGGCTCGCTCAACCCTGACTGCATCCATTTGCCCGGCGTCTATGTCCAACGAATGGTGATCGGTTCACCCTATGACAAAAAAATCGAGTTTGTCACCACGCGCGAACGTTTGGACGCCTAAGCAGGAGCATATTACCCGTGAGCCCGGCAAAATTTCGCTTAGTCATCGCCTTGTCAGCCGCACCCTTGCTGGGCGGCTGCGTAGCCGCACTGGTTCCAATCGCCGCTGGCGGCGCTTTACTGGGCAAGGGGCAGCCCAGCGGACATAATGACAAGCAGATAGCGGCTGATGACGGCAAGGCGAACCAACCCATCAAGCCCGAAGTTATCGTTGAAAGCCGGACAGCGGGAAGCGCCGCTACGCGGGCAGAATTGGTATCGACCCCATCGTCCGTAGAGACGACACCCGCCGGTCTTGAAACTCGTGAAATTGCAGTTTCCGAAGGATCAGCAATGGCCGAACTACCTCTGCAAAGCCTGACTCCAACTGCCGGAAAACCAACGGCCGAGCTTCCGATAGCAAATCCTGTGTCGGCCTCTGCTTCAGCAACCTTGGTGGTATCATCCAGCCCTGCACAACCCCTGGCTTTTCCGCCAGCAACAGCGCAGCCCAAATCTGTCGCTACAGCCTTCGATTTCCCGCAAACAACGCTTGTAGAACCGGTGCCAAGGGCAGTTGAACCGGCTGGAACCGCTCCCGCCACGCCAGTTCCATTCACGACCCCGTTGGCCACGCCTGCACCAGTTGTGATGGCTGCGAGCAAAGCTGCGCCCTCGACAGCTCGGCTAGCCCCTGCTTACGGCCCTCTCGATCTGCGGGCATATGATAGTTTTTACAGCTACGTCGATTCGCAGGCGCGCAAAGACCCCATCGAAAGCCCGCGCCAATCTGCCCTGCTCGCAGCGCCCGGCACGCTAAACCCGATACGCACCGATTGCAGCATCAGACCCCCCGCTGTGCTGATCGATCTCGACCCGGGCGATGGCGCTTTCGATCCTGATGCCAAGGCTCAGCCAAACCCTGCGTTGTCACAGCTATTGCGGTCTTTGCGGCTGCAAGACATCGACATTTTCTGGATTTCGGAACTTTCGGCAATCAAGGCGGGCGGTGTCCGCAATGCTTTGATCAGCAGCGGAATGGATCCCGAAGGGCGCGATGGTTTGCTGCTGATGCGGCGGATCGACGACCGCAAACAAATACGCCGGGAGGAATTGGCCGAAACGCATTGCCTGCTGGCAATTGCGGGCGATTCGCGCGCTGATTTCGACGAGCTTTACGTCTATCTTAAAGACAAGTCGGCGGCCCAGCCGCTCGAATCATTGATCGGTGCAGGATGGTTTATCACACCGCTGCCATTGTCACCGGAAAACCCTGTTCCTGAAGGATAATTTGAATGAGTTGGACCCGCGATCAAATGGCTGCCCGCGCTGCGCAAGAGTTGCAGGATGGCTATTACGTCAATCTCGGTATTGGCATTCCAACGCTGGTTGCCAACCACATCCCCGATGGCATGGATGTTACGCTTCAAAGCGAGAACGGCATGCTCGGCATTGGCCCCTTCCCCTATGTGGGGGAGGAAGACGCCGATTTGATCAATGCCGGCAAGCAGACCATAAGCGAGCTGCCGCACAGCGCCTATTTCGACAGTGCGGCGAGTTTCGCGATGATCCGTGGCGGACATATTGATTTGACCGTATTGGGCGCGATGGAAGTGGCCGAGAATGGCGACATCGCCAATTGGATGATTCCCGGCAAGATGATTAAGGGCATGGGCGGCGCGATGGATCTGGTCGCGGGCGTAAAGAAGATCATCGTGGTGATGGAACACACGAGCAAGAACGGTGATCCCAAGTTCATTCCGGCTTGCACCCTACCGCTAACCGGCACCAATGTGGTCGATATGATTGTGACCGATCTGGCTGTGTTTCGCCGCGATGATCACGCTAGCCCGTTCAAATTGATTGAGCGGGCGCCGGGCGTGACCACTGAGGAAATTGCCGAGAAAACCACTGCTCAATATACTGCCTAGTTGCCAATGACCGGTGTCCGCTACCCGCTCAGCGGGCTGAAAGTTGTCGAACTGGCGCGGGTGCTGGCTGGACCCTGGGTCGGTCAGACTTTGGCGGACCTTGGGGCCGATGTGATCAAGGTGGAAAGTCCCGAAGGCGACGGCACACGGCAATGGGGCCCGCCGTGGATTGATCGCGGCGCTGATGAACCCGAAGCGGCCTATTATCACGCCTGCAATCGCGGCAAGCGAAGCGTTGTCGCCGATTTCAATGATACCGCTGATCTGGAAAATGTCCGTCATTTGTGCAGCAAGGCCGATGTCGTGGTGGAAAATTTCAAGACCGGGACACTGGCGAAATTCGGGCTCGATTATGCCAGCCTCCAGCCCGCCAATCCGCGCATGGTCTATTGCTCGATCACCGGCTTCGGACAAACCGGCCCCCGCGCCCACGAAGCGGGATATGATTTTGTCGTGCAGGGCATGAGCGGCTTTATGTCGCTTACCGGAGAGCCTAATGGCCACCCGATGAAAATGGGTATCTCTATTTCCGACCTCACCTGCGGACTCTATTCAACTATTGCCATCCAGTCGGCACTGCTGATGCGCGAACGGACCGGCACCGGCCAGCACATCGACATGTCGCTGCTCGATTGTTCGATCGCTCTCCTTGCCAGTCAGGCGCTCAGCCAGTTCGCCACAGGGGCAAACCCGCCGCGCATGGGCAATGCGCATGCGCAGGTGGTGCCCTATGGTGTGTTCGCCACTGCAGACGGTCATGTAATCCTTGCCCCCGCCAATGACCGGCTGTTCGTGAAATTGATGCATGTTCTGAAACGCGATGATCTGGCCGCAGACGCGCGATTGGCAGACAATGCCGGACGGATCGAAAACAGGGTGTGGATGAACAAGGCGATCGTTGATGAAGTCCGAAAATGGCGATCAGCGGAGCTGATGTCTGCATGCAAGCTTGCTGGCGTGCCAGCCGGACCGATCAACCGCATCGATGAAGTGTTTGCCGATCCGCAAGTCGCCGCGCGCGGGATGAAGATCGAGACCGATGGTGTGCCAGGTGTCCGCAGCCCGTTCGTTTTTTCGGATGCCGATCTCGCACTTGGCCGCGCATCTCCTCGGCTTGGCGAAGAGGATGCCGCGATCTGGCGCAGTTGGGACAGTTGAGCGGAGTGCAACACCACCCGGCGTAAAATGCCATTGACCTTCAGCGTAGTTACTTTATTTCTGTCTTAACGGAAATGAGTGAAATATGAACCAGCTGCTCGAAATGCCCGAAGTACGCGCCTTCATTCTCCATTGGGGCGAAATGGGCAATCAGTGGGGCGTGAACCGTTCGGTAGCGCAGGTCCATGCACTGCTCTATCTGTCGGATCGTCCGCTCCATGCAGAAGAGATTACCCTAGGACTAGGCCTGGCACGGTCCAACGTCTCGAATGCGCTGAAGGAATTGCAATCCTACGCAATTGTCCGCCGTGTCCATGTAGAGGCCGACCGGCGCGACCATTTTGTCGCGGAGACCGACCTTTGGGATATGCTGATGAAGATCGTCAGCGAGCGCAAGAAGCGCGAGATCGACCCGACCATCCAAATGCTCGGCGAGCTAACCGAACAGATGCGCCTTCGTGACGATGTGCCCGCCCATGTAAGTGAGCGGATCGACCGCATGCACGAATTTATCGGAACGCTCGCGCATTGGTATGACGATGTCCGGAGGCTACCCAAAACAACTTTGGTAACACTGATGAAACTCGGATCACGCGTGGCGCGATTCCTACCCGGCAAGTCCAAAGACTAGGCACACTAACCCAGCTAGAAAGGAGAACAGATCCGGTATGAAAAGCCATATTTAGTAATTTCTTTCTTTACAGAAATAACAGGAGTTTAAGATGATCTCCAACGCAATCTATATCGCCTATCTCGTCATCAGCATCGGCCTGACCATTTGGGTCGCGCGGACACTATCCAAAAATGGCGAGATCTTTCTGGTCGACTGCTTTGGCCATGATGCCGATCTTGCCAAATCAACCAACCATTTGCTGGTGGTCGGCTTCTATCTGGTCAATCTCGGTTTCATCCTGCTGGCGCTGCAATTCGGCACCCCGCCAACCGAATGGTCGGGCGCGATCCCGTTCCTGTCGAGCAAGGTCGGCCTTGCCGTGCTGGTTCTAGGGGCAATGCACTTCTTCAATATGAATGCGATTGCCAAGTTCGGCCGCAAAGTTGGCAGCTGGATGCGCGAAGGCCAATGGGCCGATGCGGCCATGCCCGACCGGCTTGAGGC
>JBATLU010000002.1:0-9031 GCA_049289475.1 Pontixanthobacter sp.
CTTCGGGGCAGACGAATCCGGCGGGCGGTTCCATCGCGGCTTGTTCCTGCGCCGAAGGCTCTGCCGAAGGCCACAGATCAGCCGCTTGGCTGAGCAAGCCGGTGGCCGCAATCCAGAGAAGGAAGATGCCGAAAAAGACCGACAGCCAGCGATGCCATTTGCGCATTGGGAATCCTTAAATGAGAATAGTTCGCATTATCAAACACAGGCCACTCGCAAATGCAAGCCGCAATGTGTATCCCTCTCCCGCCCCAGCGCCAGCGCAGAGCGTTAGTTAGCCGTGCTTTAATCGGTTCACGCAGGTCCGGCCATAAAAAAACCCCGGCCCTCACCATAGTGGGGACCGGGGCGTTAGGTATTGGATGATGCGCCTGCCAGAACCCTGGGTCGTCTTCGGCCTGACCGGCGCACCATCCGCAGAAAATTGTCCTGCCTGAAAATGCATTGTGCCCGCGCTCAATCGCAGCACTGGGCAGCGCCAGCAATGCCATGGATATGGGCCATGAATATGGGCCATGGGCTTCAAAATACGCACGACCGATTATCCCGGCGCTAAGCCATCTTTAACCCTGCGGAGGCACACCGTCTTAACGCGCGCACTTTAATAGGGGGTGATGCTGAATATGGCGCCACCGCTTCCCGCAGACAATCTGTCCGAGGATATTGACCGCGCGCTTATGCGCAGGGGGCACCCGCGCGAATGGTCCAAACGGCTGAGAAACGCCTATGCCGATGACCAGTCGGCCCGCAATTTTCAAGAGACACGATTCCTGCTGGTTGTCGGCCTGATAGTGACCATGTCGACCGTGCTGATTGATTGGGTGATCAGCCCCAACATCGCCTCGCACGGATTGGAATTGCGGCTTACATTCGTGGTTCCGGTCATTCTTGCGGGACTGGTAATTGGCAAGCCGCATCGCGCCTGGCCAGCGACGCTGGCCATGTGTGTGTCGCAAATCATCTTTGCACTAGTGGTGGTACACCTTTCGTTTCACATGCCGGTGGCCTCGGCCAACCGCTATCTGATGTCAGCGGCGATTGTTCTCGGCCTGTCGAACCTGCTGTTCCAATTCCGCTTCTGGCAACTCGCCTGTTACAATATCGCCTATGTCGCCGCCCAGGTCACAATTGTCCTGTTACAGGGGAATGGCGGATTGGCGGGATACTTTGATTATGTCGCGATATTGCTCGGCATCAGTTTCGGGACGCTGGCGATTTCCGAACGTGTGTCGCGGTTTCAATCGCGCAATTATTTGCTGCGTCTGCGGTACCAGTTTGCCGCAGACGAGCTGCGCGAAACCAACCAATTGCTGCAAGAATTATCCGACCGCGATCCGCTGACCGGTCTATCCAACCGCCGCCACTTCGAACGGCTGTTTGCCGAACGATTCGAGGATGGCAGTTTTGACTTACCCGAAAGCGTCGCGGTGATGATGATCGACGTCGACCATTTCAAAGCCTTCAACGACCGCCACGGCCATCAGACGGGAGACCGCTGTCTGGGTGCGGTGGCGCTGGTGCTCGACCATATGGTCCTTTCCGAAGGCGGCATTGTTGCGCGCTTCGGGGGCGAGGAGTTTGTCGCGGCCATTCCCTACTTGGACACGCAGGGGTTGCACGATCTCGCGGAACAGCTGCGTCAAGCGATTGCAGATCTGCCGCCGGTCGATCGCGCAATGCCAGACAGCACGATCACGGCCAGCATCGGTGCAGTCCTGAACCATAGTCCGGCGGATATCGAACTGGACCGGCTGATAAGTCTGGCCGACGATGCACTGTATGAAGCAAAGGGATCGGGCCGTAATGCCGTTGTTGTGGCGCGCACCGCACCCGAAGTTTTGAAGCTCAGAGCCTGACCCTAGCTGCGGCGCTTTTTCGACCCGAAAAACGATCCACCGCCGAGCATGGTGATGCCGAGGAAATAACCGAAGTCATACCAGCCGCCGCGATTGGGCACGGCGTAAACCGCAATGCCTTGATCAAACAGCGAACCGATAAACGACCATGGGAAAATGAACCCGTGCCACAGCCCCCACCAGAAACCGGGAGTTCCTGCTCCCCTCGCGATGCCTGCATCGATCTGGGATGCGCAGGCGGAGAGGGCGAGGATTAGTGCCGAAATCGCGAAATTCTTCTTCCCCTGAGAGAATGGAGAATTCGGATCCTCTTTCATTTCATTTTTTCCTCGGCTTGTCCGGAGCTTGGGTAAGAGCCGCTGCCGAGACTGATTTAATTTCTTTCGGGCTTAGTTTGCCAGTTCGCAGTCCTTTTGAAGCAAGTGCTGCAACTCGCGACGAAGTCTTTTCGTTCTTAGCCATTTGAATTGTTCCTATCATACAATCATTATGTGTGGGGCGCAAAATGCGCCCCACATCCGATTTAAGCGTACCGAATCAGTTTCCAAGAAACGGCACGATTGTTGTGAGGTGGCATCCGATTGCCTTTGGCAATTGGCGCCGTTGTCGACGGCCTATCCTGCGATTGCCAAACGCCAGATTCCGGACATACTTCTCCAGTTCTAGCTGTCGTTCCGATAGGTTTCTTCATTTCCTTGTACTCCGCCTCGCGTGCGCAACCCATGGTTCGCGGCCCGATGAACAAACTACCTATTGCTCCGCAGGCAGGGCGCAACAAGCAGGTTTGCAAGCAAAGTCAGTAGATCGACCCAAAGACTGAGAACGATTTCCACAGCCTATCAACAGAATCGTACCTCCTAAAACCAAGGGTTTTAGGTTGACCTGAACGGCGGCACGTGCGATTCCGGATTTGCAAGGCAGGCTCGCAACGCACCGTCGTTCAGCTTGCTGGGGGGTTCGGCCTTTTGGACGGCCCCCCAATTTTTTCTCACCGACTCGCGAGCGAATCGGTTCGATTCATATTTATATCGCTAAAGATTAATGCCCTCGAATCTTTAAGGAGCGTTAATCTTAGTTTTCCACAGCTTGCTGCCTCACTGGCAGCTCAGACATTCCTCGTAATCGGTCTGTTCGCCAGCCCCCGCCATGAGTTCGAACTTCGCCGCGTCGGAGGTATTGTCCGCCTCCACCCCGCCGGCAAAGCCTGCGCGCTGGATCGATTTCGAACGGAGGTAATAGAGCGATTTGATGCCCTGCTCCCATGCGCGGAAATGCAGCATCATCAGATCCCATTTATCCACGTCAGCCGGGATAAACAGATTGAGGCTCTGCGCTTGGTCGATAAATGGCGCGCGGTCAGCGGCGTATTCGAGCAAGTAACGCTGATCGACTTCGAAGCTGGTCTTGAAGGTCGCCTTTTCCTCGTCGCTCAGGAAATCGAGATGCTGGACCGAACCGGCGTGTTCGAGGATCGAATTCCACACATTGGTCGAATCCTTGCTCTTCTCGCGCAGTATCTTTTCCAGATAAATGTTCTTCACGATGAAGCTGCCCGACAGCGTCTTATGCGTGTAGATATTGGCCGGGATCGGTTCGATGCAGGCGCTGGTGCCGCCGCAGATGATGGAAATCGATGCGGTCGGGGCAATCGCCATTTTGCAGCTGAATCGCTCCATCGCGCCCATTTCTTCGGCATCTGGGCACGGGCCGCGCTCATGCGCGAGGACCATGCTGGCTTCTTCCGCCTTGCCGCTGATGTGTTTAAACATCTTGAGGTTCCAGACTTTCGCCATCGGCCCTTCGAGCGCGATATTCTTTGCCTGAAGGAAGGAGTGGAAGCCCATCACGCCCAAACCGACGCTGCGTTCGCGCATCGCGCTGTATTTTGCACGCGCCATTTCAGGCGGGGCACGGTCGATATAATCCTGCAGGACATTGTCGAGCATGCGCATGACGTCTTCGATGAAAGCCTTGTCGGTGTTCCATTCATCCCATTTTTCAAGGTTGAGCGACGACAGGCAGCATACCGCTGTTCGGTCATTGCCGAGGTGGTCGATACCGGTCGGCAGGGTGATTTCGCTGCACAGATTGGAGGTCGAGACTTTCAGGCCCAGATCGCGGTGATGCTTGGGCATCATCCGGTTCACCGTATCGTTGAACACGATGTAAGGCTCGCCCGTTGCAAGGCGTGTTTCAACCAGCTTCTGGAACAGGCTGCGCGCATCGACATCGCCGCGCACTTCGCCGGTTTTGGGTGAGAGCAATTCGAAGCGTTCGCCATTGCGGACCGCCTCCATGAATTTGTCGGTCACCAGCACGCCGTGATGCAGATTCAGCGCTTTGCGGTTGAAATCGCCCGAAGGCTTACGGATTTCGAGGAATTCCTCGATTTCGGGATGCGAAATATCGAGATAGCACGCAGCCGAACCACGGCGCAACGACCCTTGCGAAATCGCCAGCGTCAGGCTGTCCATAACCCGCACAAACGGGATGATGCCGCTGGTCTTGCCGTTGAGGCCGACCGGTTCGCCAATACCGCGAACATTGCCCCAATATGTGCCAATGCCGCCACCTTTCGAGGCAAGCCAGACATTCTCGTTCCAGGTGTTGACGATGCCGTCGAGACTGTCAGACACCGAGTTGAGATAGCACGAAATCGGCAGGCCGCGCGCGGTTCCGCCATTCGACAGAACAGGAGTGGCGGGCATGAACCACAGGCGGCTGATATAATCATACAGACGCTGCGCGTGATCCTGATCATCGGCATAGGCATCGGCAACGCGGGCGAACAGATCCTGGAAATTCTCACCGGGCAGCAGATAGCGGTCAACCAGCGTTTCCTTGCCGAATTCGGTCAGCAGCGCATCGCGCGATTCATCGGTTTGAATCGTAAAGCGGCGGTCGTTGACCTTCTTGCTGTCATCGACGGGGGCAGCCGCAGCCTTCATCGCTCCGGCAATTGCTTCACCGGCCTTTTCGGCGATCAGCGCGTCAGTGCCTTTGTCTGCCTGATCCATCTTGAGTGCAGCCTTTTGTTTGGCGGGTGCGGCTTGTGGCCGGGTTAGTGTGGTATCGTTTGCTTGCTCGAGCCCCATGGCTGCGTCGTCCCCAGTCCTGAATTCCATATTTCTTTCCGCCCCGTCCTCAACTTTATCACACCGGCCCGCAGGTATCGATGTTCTACTTCCGTTCGAATCGGCAGGGTTGCCCCTACCTAGCATTTTTCCATCGGGCAGCGGTGAATTACTTATCCCCATGACTGCCCACAGCCCGTCCCCGTTTGCTGCCCGCCAAACCGAAACACTCCCCGCTCGCCCCTTGCGGTGCGCCCTGCTGGGTATGCGTAAATCACTAGGTTTAGTAGGTGCCCCCAAGGTCCGACACACAAGATAGTGAATCAGTAGCGGTTCCAACGCAAGAGGGTAAATGACAATTAACCCTGCGATAACCGGCGGATCGGGAGGTGTGTTAGCTTGTTGCAACGCAGCGACGCGGCGGAAATGCTAGGCTCGCGCAACACGCAAGCCCTAAAATGAATCCGGGAAAAAATATTTCGCGGGAAAAATGAATTTCGGGGCTTTGATTCAATCGAATCGGAAGGCGCAATTATCGGTCGCCAAATGCGCTAATTCGGCAATTGAATCGGGACCCGATTTTTGACTTCGAAAACCTCGAATCGACCCAGCTCATTTATTTCCGATCATGCACTGGTCTTTGCATGCTCCGCAATCGCATCGGCCATCGGCTCGACCAGTTCGATCGGCAGATCATGCCCCATGCCGGGGAAGGTTTTCAGCTTGGCCCCGGCAATATGCGCGGCAGTGTCCTGACCGCCCGCCAGCGGAACCAGCGGATCATCCTCGCCGTGCACCACCAGCGTCGGCGCGGTGATGGCTTTGAGCCGCTCTCGGCGGCAGCCATCGGCGATAATCGCAGACAATTGGCGCGGCAGGCCAGCGGGATAGAAGCTGCGTTTGAAATTCAGTTCGACCTTGTCCTTGGTCACTTCGGGATCTGCGCGGTAGCCCGGGCTGCCAATGGCGCGCGACAGTTTCAGACCGTGCTCGCGGATCGTCTCGATCTCGCTATTGGCGGGCCGCGTGGTCAGCGCCTTGATCGCTTCGGGCTGCGCTTGCGGCAGCTTACGGTTGCCGGTGGTCGACATGATAGAGGTTAGCGACAATACCTTCTCGCCGTGGCTGAAACCGATATGTTGGGTGATCATCCCGCCCATGCTCGCGCCGACAATATGGGCCTTTTCGATCCCCAAGGCGTCCAGCAAACCCGCGCCATCAGCGGCCATATCGGCCAGCGTATAGGGTGCGCGGATCGGCAGGCCGAATTTGCTGAAGATCACCATTTTCAGAATGCCCGGCGCCTTGGCCCCGTCAAATTTATGGCTGAGACCAATATCGCGGTTGTCATATCGAATGACGCGAAAACCGCGCGCAACCAATGCCTCCACCAATTCCATCGGCCACAGCGTCAATTGCGCGCCCAGCCCCATCACCAATAGGATCGGCGGCGCGGACTTATCGCCGTAATCTTCATATTCGATGGTAATTCCATTGGCGGTGATTTGGGGCATCAGGCTCTCCGGTCAGATTTTCCGCCTTATTGACCGCAATCGCATGACTTGGGCAAGCGGCATCGCAAATTTTCCATTTGGCCTAACGCCAGCGCTTTATGCCGTCGCGACCCCGAACAGCATGCCAACACCGGCAGTCACCGCCATCGCTATCGCGCCCCAGAACACCACACGCAGCACAGGACGCAGCATTGGTGCACCCCCTGCTTTGGCGCCCAGTCCGCCTAGAATTGCGAGAAACAGCAGCGAGGCAGCCACGACGCTTTTGACGATCCAGTCCTGCGGCACGACCAGCACCGTCAGCAGCGGCAGGGCTGCGCCAATCGCAAAGGTAAAGGCGGAAGCGACCGCAGCTTGCAGCGGCTTGGCAGTGGTCAGATGCGAGATTGCCAACTCGTCTCGCGCATGCGCACCGAGCGCGTCATGCGCGGTAAGTTGCATCGCTACTTGTTGCGCCAGCGCATCATCGAGGCCCCGACTGCGATAGATTCCGGCGAGTTCTTCCAGCTCCATCTCGGGCTGCGTCGCGAGCTCCAGCTTCTCGCGCGCCAGATCGGCATTTTCAGTGTCCGATTGCGAGCTGACCGAAACATATTCGCCCGCCGCCATCGACAAGGCGCCCGCCGCCAGCCCGGCAGACCCTGCAAGCACAATCGCCGAAAGATCCGCCGAAGCCGCCGCGACGCCGACAATCAGGCTGGCGGTCGATACGATTCCGTCATTCGCCCCTAGCACAGCGGCGCGCAGCCAACCGATGCGGGTGATATTATGCTGTTCGCTATGGAATGCTCTCATGCGCAGGTATTAGCAGTTCTGGCAGAGGCAAGATACGCGAATTTTCCACCGAAATTACTGCTCCTGCGCGGCGAGCAACATCGAGACCGATCCGATTTCTTCTTCACTGGTGCAAATCACGCGGACCAGTTGGACGGATTGGAAAGTAAACGGCGAAATGCCTCGCTCACCATTCTTATAGATGCAGCTGGCCGGGTCAAAGCCGATCAGCGCAAATTGTTCGCGCGTGGTGATCGATTCCATCCGCGAATAATTGGGGATATGGAATTGCAGCGCGCCCAGCGATTCGCGAATCCGGTTTTCCGCCCCTTCTTTGCTGATCCGGTTGGCGGGATGTCCGGAAACCGAAAGCGTGACCATATCGGCTTTAATAGCGACAGTGACCGGGGGCGATGCGTTAGCGGCAAAGGAAGTGGCCGCCCACAGCACACCCCGGCGCTCAGCCAGAACCGCAAAAGGATTGACGAGACCCGCCCCGCTACCGCGAACAATTTGCTTGCTGTCGCTCTTGCCGTCTTCGCTGAACACGGTCGAAATCTGCGCGGAATCAACATGCCAGTAGGTTTCGCGCCCATGCCACAGATCAATCGCAACGAGGAAGGTCTCGGCGCGGTTTTCGAAATACGAACCGAGATTGTCCTGCGTGGTGCGAAAAACGAACAATTCGCTCTCGCTTACGCCGAACACGGTATCTTCGACGGTGAATACGGTCGGCGGCGTTGCCGATGCAGGGAAGCTGAGCAAAGCAGCAAACCCCGACAATGTCAGCAAGACGCGCCGCAAAATCACGGCACCAACACCGTATCGCGTGCGACCTCTGCCGTTTCGGGATAATCAAGCGTGTAATGCAGTCCCCGACTTTCGTGGCGGGCCAGCGCAGAACGCACAATCAGTTCCGCCGATTGCAGCAGGTTTCTCAGTTCGATCAGATCGGTGGTGACGCGGAACGACCCGTAATAATCCTCCACTTCCTTGTTCATCATCTCGATCCGGTTGCGCGCCCGCTCCAGCCGTTTGGTAGTGCGGACAATGCCGACATAGTTCCACATGAAGCGGCGGATTTCGGTCCAGTTCTGTTTGACCACCACCTCTTCATCCGAATCGGTGACGCGGCTTTCGTCCCATTCCTTGATGCTTGGCACGCTGCTCAATTCATCCCAGTTTTCAAGAATGTCTTTCGCCGCCGCTTCGCCGAATACGAAACATTCGAGCAGGCTGTTGGAGGCCAAGCGGTTCGCGCCGTGGAGGCCGCTTTCGGTCACTTCACCCGCCGCCCACAGGCCGGGCATATCGGTGCGCGCATCGAGCCCGATCAACACCCCGCCGCAGGTGTAATGCTGCGCCGGCACCACCGGAATTGGGCCGGTGGTCATATCGATGCCGAGGCCGATCAGCTTGTCATAGATGTTGGGGAAATGCCCCTTCACAAAATCTGCCGGTTGGTGGCTGATATCGAGATGGACGTAATCGAGACCGTAGCGTTTGATCTGGTCATCAATCGCGCGCGCCACGACATCGCGCGGGGCCAGTTCCATCCGCTCGGGATCGTAATCGGCCATAAAGCGGTGGCCCGTTTGCGGATGAAGCAAATGCCCGCCCTCGCCGCGCACCGCCTCTGTAATCAGGAAATTCTTGACGTCCAGATTATACAGGCAGGTCGGGTGGAATTGCATCATCTCCATATTGGAAACGCGCGCGCCCGCCCGCCATGCCATCGCGATCCCGTCGCCCGTCGCACCCCTTGGCGCAGTCGAGAATTGATAGACGCGCCCCGCCCCGCCCGACGCGAGGA
>JBATLU010000003.1:0-9927 GCA_049289475.1 Pontixanthobacter sp.
TGCTCGCGCCTGAGGATGATATGGTGACACGGCTGTCACAGCTTCCAATTGCCGCGCTCCGGCTCGATGATGACGTCATGACGGTGCTGCGCCGTCTTGGTTTGAAACGATTATCCGATCTTACCGGTATTGAGGGAGATGGGAGAGGCCGCGATGCGATTATGCGGCGGTTCCGCAATCGCCGTTCCCCCGCTGCCAATCCGCTGGTGCGAATGGACCAGCTACTCGGTAAAATCCCCGAACCGCTGCTGCCAATTATCCCGCAGCATATGCCGCTGGTCCAGCGGCGCTTGGCCGAACCGATCAGGCACCGCGATTTGCTCGACCAGGTGGTGCGCGATCTGGCGCGGGATATGGCGCGTGAGTTGGAGGGGCAGGGTAAGGGCGCGCGCAGGCTCGAACTGGGCCTGTGGCGTGTCGATGGCGAGGTGGTGGTGCGCGCACTCGAAATGGCTGCTGCAACCCGCGATGCCGCGCATATCTGCCGCCTATTTGCCTCGAAAATTAATGATATAGACGCCGGTTTTGGGATTGAAACTATACGTCTGCGCGCCAGTTGGGCCGAGCCGTTGGGGCTGGCGCAGGCGGATATTGAGGCGGCAGCGGAAAGTCATGGCACCTCGCTTGCCGCTTGTATTGACCGGCTAACTGTACGGCTTGGCCCGAGGGCAGTCACCCGTCCGGTTCCCTTCGCCAGCCATATACCCGAGCGCGCGCAACGCTGGCAGCCGCCGTTGGAGCCTGAACCGGCCTCTCAAGGCGAGTTATCATTCTACAAAAGGCCTTTGAAAATGCTCGATAAAGCCGAGCATATCACGGTGCTTTATGCGACGCCCGATGGCTATCCGCGCAGCTTCCGGTGGAGAGGCACGGTGCATGAGGTGGTTCGTGTCGAAGGGCCGGAGCGGATCGCGCCCGAATGGTGGCGCGAGAAATCAACCATTCGCCTGCGCGACTATTACCGGATCGAGGATGGCGAAGGCCGCCGGTACTGGATATATCGCCACGGCCTGATTGGTGATGGAAGAGGCGGGCTGCCGGATTGGTATCTGCAGGGGCTCTGCAGTTGACCGGCAGCCCGGCTCATTTATTCAGAAGGGCCTACCACCAAACGGTTGCCGCGTGGCTGGATCGAACGCGCACTGGGGCCGAGGAGTTCGCTGATTACGGCGATTTGTTCTGCGCTGGCCGTTACCGGTGTCTTGGCAACGTGCCAATTTACACCTTCGCTGCAAGGCGGAGTGGTGAGTGAACCCATGTAACGGTACACTGCGATATCGTCAGGCATCATATCCATAATATCGAGAGACAGTTCCGCACCATCACCAGTTTCAAGCGCTTCGATGACTTCAGCAAGAGCCGGATTTTCCGCGCCCTCTTCAAACATCACACCCAGAACGCCCAGGCGCCGCGCTTCGGTCGCGTGCACGAAGTGGCCTACTAGCGGATAGCGCTTGCCGCTGATCGCATGCTCCGACGGTGTGTGGAAATGGCCCTGCAACAACCCGAAGTCCATATCGCCTGACATCATTCCCATGCCTGATGGAAAGTCCAATTGAAGCTTCTCGTCTCCGACTTTGAGTTTGGCGCTGGTTGTGCCGTAATTGGTCTCGAGCTCAATATTCCCTGTTGCGTTGGGATAGGCCAGATCAATCGGAGATTGCATCAAACCAGCGTCGCACAAAGCGTATTCGCTGTTTTGAAGTGACCAACGCTCGGGCAAGGCACCATCGCCAAAATGCCAGTCTTTTGCAGTGAGCGGGGTAAATGCAGGTGCCGCCACCAACCAAAGCGATTACGGCAAGAGATGTAACAAATTTCATTTCTAACTCCCTGTTACAGCGGGATGGCATTGGTTGCCGAAAGCCCCGCTGCGAAGCAACATATTGATAAGACAGAGTGTGAAATAAACGGCCCTGTCGTTCGATACGTCCGACATCACGAGCATATGCTCGCCAGAGGGGCCCGGTCCGTGCCGCCTTTACGCATGAATCGGCATTCGGTTCCAGCCCATTCGAGAAAATTTGCAAATATCCTGATTGTTAATCACCACGGTTAGAACATATAAAGAACATATGTGTAAGACAGCACCAGACAAAGCCGGTTTAACGGGCAGAGGCGCCTCCATCAGCGGGGCAGTTTCTTGTCGTGCCTGAGTCTTCGCTTACCCCTGATAAACGCACTTTAAGAGCCGGTCCGGAAATGGCCAAGGCGCCGCCGCGTGCGCCTTTTGTCGAGCTGGGGCTGGTGAGCTGCTTCAGTTTTCTGCGCGGGGCATCCGATCCGGTTGATCTGGTGATGGCGGCGCGCAATCAAGGCTATGATGCGATTGGAATCGCCGATGCCAATTCAATGGCGGGGGTAGTGCGGATCCATGCAGAAGCAAAAACCGCTAAATTACAGCCAATTATCGGCTGCAGAATCGAAACGGTCGAGGGGCTTTGCTTCCTTGCCTATCCGCAAGACCGAGCTGCCTATGGCCGCCTGTGCAAGCTGATTTCCACCGGACGGATGGCCACTCTGGAAGGCGAATGGCAGCAGAAGGGCGCGTGCGAGATATCGCTGGCGATGCTGGCAGCACATGCGGAGGGTGTGCTGCTAATTTTGTTACCTCCCAAGGGTTTGGAGACCGAATTCGCCATCGCGGCACCGAGCAATGTGGTGGATTTTGACTCACGTAAAAAAGGTGAGGATACTAAAGGCAATATCTCCGCGCCTTCGGCTTCCTCTGCGCCTCTGCGCGAACCCTTTTCTCAATTGCTTCCGCACCTTACCCGCCAGCTCTCGACGCTGCGCCATATCGCCGCCAGCTATCTCTACACCGGTGACGATATCGCCCGGATTGACCATCTCGATGCTCTGGCGAAGGCGAACGGGCTGACGCTGCTCGCCACCAATGATGTGCATTACCACATCGCCCAGCGCCGTCCGTTGCAGGATGTCATGACCGCGATACGCCATAAGACCACGGTGGCGCGCGCAGGACATTTGCTCCATGGTAATGGCGAACGATACCTCAAATCCCCCGCTATGATGATGAAGCTGTTTGAACGCTGGCCGCATGCGATCACGGCGGCGCGTGACGTGGCGGATGCGTGCCAGTTCAGTCTCGATGAATTGCGCTATGAATATCCGGAAGAGGCTTATCCTGACGGCATGACGCCGCAGCAAATGCTTGAAAAGTCTAGCTGGATAGGGGCCGATTGGCGCTATCCGGCGGGCGTTCCGGAAAGCGTGCGCGATACAATTATTCGCGAATTGGCGCTGATCGAAAAGCTCGATCTGGCACGCTATTTTCTGACTATCAAAGAGATTGTCGATTACGCGCGCGGGGTTGATCCGCCGATCCTGTGCCAAGGGCGCGGTAGCGCGGCCAATTCGGCGGTGTGTTATTGCCTTGGGATCACTTCGGTCGATCCGGCCAAGCATGCGCTGTTGTTCGACCGCTTCATTTCGGAAGAACGGAAGGAGCCGCCCGATATCGATGTCGATTTCGAGCATGAGCGACGCGAGGAAGTGATCCAGCATATCTACGCCAAATATGGACGCCACCGTGCCGGCCTATGCGCCACGGTGATCCATTACCGACCGCGCATGGCGATTCGTGAAGTGGGTAAGGCGATGGGCCTGTCAGAGGATGTGACCGGCGCTTTGGCCCGCACTGTATGGGGCGGTCACGGGCGCGAGATTGCCGAAGCGCGGGTTACTGAAACGGGGATGGATATTACCGAACCGCATCTTCGCCGTGTTCTGAATCTTACAGAACAAATGATTGGAATGCCTCGTCATTTGTCGCAGCATGTGGGCGGATTTATCCTCACCGAACATGCGCTGACCGAAACGGTGCCAATCGGTAACGGCGCAATGCCCGATCGCAGTTTCATCGAATGGGACAAGGATGACATCGATGCGCTGGGTATTCTGAAGGTTGATGTGCTCGCTTTGGGGATGCTGACTTGCATCAGGAAATGTCTTGATCTGCTTGAAAACCATCATGAGAGACGGCTCGATCTGGCCACCGTGCCGCGCGAGGATCCGGAAACCTATGCGATGCTCCGCAAGGGAGATTCGCTCGGCGTGTTCCAGGTCGAAAGCCGCGCACAGATGAATATGCTGCCGCGTTTGAGACCGCGTGAGTTCTATGATCTGGTGATTCAGGTCGCGATTGTTCGCCCTGGGCCGATACAGGGCGATATGGTCCACCCCTATCTCAAGCGGCGCCGGGGGGAGGAGAGGGTGGAAATACCCGCTCCTGCGCCTGAACATGGCCCGCCGGACGAGCTTTCCTCTATCCTTGCACGCACCTTGGGCGTGCCGATCTTTCAGGAACAGGCGATGAAGATCGCGCTCGATGCGGCCAAATTCAGCAGTTTGGAGGCGAACCGGCTGCGCAAGGCGATGGCGACTTTCCGCAGCCGCGGCATGGTGGAGGAATTGCAGGATATGATGGTCGGGCGGATGATCGCGCGCGGCTATGACCCAGATTTTGCAGAGCGATGCTTCAACCAGATCAAGGGTTTCGGCGAATATGGTTTCCCCGAAAGCCATGCCGCCAGCTTTGCGCATCTGGTCTATGTGTCGAGTTGGCTCAAATGCCATTTCCCTGCGGCCTTTGCCTGCGGCTTGCTCAATTCGCAGCCGATGGGGTTCTATGCTCCGGCGCAGATCGTGCGCGATGTGGCGGAGCATGGCGTCACCGTGCTGCCGATTGACGTCAATCATTCGCACTGGGATTGCACTCTGGAGGAGATCGCCCGTCCGACCCGGAATGCGGGAGAGCAGGGGCGTCTCGACCGGCATATCGCGCTGCGCCTTGGCCTGCGGCAGGTCGACGGGTTTCCTGAACATATTGCGGCCAAGCTGGTATCAGAGCGAGAAAAGTCAGGCGCTTATGCTGACGTCATGGCGTTAAAAGATCGCGCGCGCATCTCGCCCACACATATTGAAAGATTGGCATCAGCTGATTGTTTTAGCTCGCTTAATTTGCCGCGACGCCAAGCCTTATGGGATGCGCGCAGTTTGATTTCCGGACCCGATTTGCCGCTGTTTAACTATGCCGAAGAACGCGATGAAGGCGCCGAGGTGCGCCGCACTGCCTTGCCAATTATGCCTTTGTCAGAGGAAGTCGTGAATGACTACCAGACTACCCGGCTCAGTCTGAAGGCACATCCGCTGTCCTTCTTGCGTCCCGACCTTGGTGAACGCGGCTTTGTGCGTGCCTGCGACCTTAGAACGCGCAAATTCCGCTCTATGGTACAAATTGCCGGCGTGGTGCTGATCCGCCAGCGCCCGGGTAGCGCGAAGGGCGTGTGCTTCATCACGCTGGAGGATGAAACCGGCGTGGTGAATCTCGTAATTTGGCCCGATCTGATGGAGAAGCAGCGCAAAGTGATCATGGGTGCGCGGCTGATGGAGGTGCGCGGCCGGGTCGAATATGATGACGAGGTGATCCATGTCATTGCCGCGCACCTGACCGATGCAACTGACAGGCTTCATGCGTTGTCAGACGATCTGCTGAGCGTGACGCTTGCCCGCGCCGACCATGTGAACAGCCCGCTTCCGTCAAAACATAAGGCCGGCGATGGCCCGATGAAAGCCGGTGATGCGCCGTATAGACCGATTGAAGCCTGGGAAGAGGCCGGACCGCAAGAGCGAGACCCCGGATTTCGCCACGGCCATCCGCGCAATGTCCGGATTATTCCGAAATCGAGGGACTTCCATTGAACGCATAACCACTGTTCCATTCTGACCCACGCCAATAATCGTGCGTTGAACAATATCTATCTGCGTTAGGGAAATGAATCTTCATAACGGGAACGGAGCACATTGATGTCGTTCATGCGAAAATGCTCAGCTGTAATCACTGGCATAATGGCCGTGAGTTCGGTTGCCACAAGCGCATATGATCCTGTCATCTTGGCGAAAGGATGGGAGCGCGTTGATTTCGCCAGCGCCGAGGGTTGCGAAGCCGAAATCGGCACCAATGGCCAATTTTATGTCATTGCAGTTTACGGGATGCGACCGGATGAAGCCGGAAGCTTCTATCTGACCAACGAAGATATCAAGCCAATCAACCGCCGGATTCGCGCCAATCAGCAAGGCAATTGGTCAGAATATTATGTCCCCTATCTGTGGGGCCGCAGTGGCGGGCTGGTCAATATCAACATCGCAAGCGAAAGCTGCGCGCTCAATCTGTCATTCGAATGGAAGCTACAAGGTATCAAAATGCACGGATAGCTGATCCTAGCTTTCCATCGCATAACCGGCGGAGCGTACGGTGCGGATCGGGTCCTTTGCTCCTGGCAATTCGATTGCCTTGCGCAAGCGGCGGATATGGACATCGACCGTTCGCAATTCGATATCGCTGCCGTTGCCCCACACGCCGTCGAGAAGTTGGCCGCGCGAAAAAACCCGGCCCGGGCTTTCCATGAAGAAACTTAGCAGACGATATTCGGTCGGCCCGAGTTTGATTTCATGACCCGACCGTTCCACGCGGTGTGCGACGGGATCAAGCCGGATATCACCCACTTCGATCGATTCGCCCGCCAAAACCGGACGGATGCGGCGCATGACCGCAGCAACGCGCGCCAGAAGTTCGCGCGGAGAGAAGGGCTTGGTCAGATAATCATCTGCGCCCGTTTCCAGCCCGCGAATGCGGTCATCCTCCGCCTCGCGCGCTGTCAGCATGATGATCGGAACATGCGCTGTATCTTTATTGCGGCGGAGGCGGCGGCAAACTTCGATGCCGCTGGTCCCCTCGATCATCCAGTCGAGGATAATCAGATCGGGCGTGTCTTCTTCGGCCAGAATCAGCGCTTCATCGCCATCGGAGGTGGTGCGGACGCTGTAGCCTTCGTTCTTGAAACGAAATTCCAGCAAATCAGCAAGCGATGGATCATCTTCGACGAGCAGCAGTTTGGCAGCGGACATGAAAATTCACCCCTTGGAAATCACCCCACCACCCAACGCGCAATATATTACATTTTCACAACAGAACTGTGTCAGGCGGCGATATTCATACCGGATCAGCCGTCGTCTTCCTCGTCAGGCGGGTAATTGCCAGTCGCGGCAAAATGAACCATTTCGGCCACATTGGTGGCATGATCACCGATCCGCTCGATGTTTCGGGCGACAAACAACAATTGCGCACCGCTTGAAATAGTTGCAGGATTTTCAACCATATGGCTGACAACATTGCGGAAAATACTGTTGTAAAACGCGTCAACTTTCTCGTCAGTGGCAATCACTTCGCGCGCAAGGATCGGGTCGCGCGCGGCATAGGCGGTCAGCACATCATGCACCATCTCGCACGCGATCTCACCCATGGCCGGAAGCAGGGTTAGCGGTTCGAAGTGAGTCCTAACCTCGATTTCGCCGACCCGCTTGGCGATATTCTTGGAATAGTCCCCGATGCGTTCGACCACACCAGCAATTTTGAGCGCCGCGATCACTTCGCGCAAATCATCCGCCATAGGCGCGCGCAGCGCGATAATCCGCACCGCCAGCTTGTCGACTTCGTACTCGAGCGCGTCGATCTTCTTGTCGCGTTTAATAACGCCCTTAGCCAATTGGTCGTCGCCCTTGACCAAGGCATCGAGCGCTTCCTGAATCGACAATTCGGCGAGCCCGCCCATTTCGGCAATCAAGCCGCGCAGACGGGTAATGTCTTCGTCGAATGCTTTGACTGTGTGCTCGTTCATTAGCCGTACCGCCCTGTGATATAGTCCTGCGTACGCTGTTCTAGCGGATTTGTGAAAATGTCGGAAGTGCGACCATATTCGACCATCTTGCCCAGGTGAAAGAAAGCGGTGCGCTGCGAGACACGCGCGGCCTGTTGCATCGAATGGGTCACGATGACGATTGCATAGCGGCCGTTCAAATCTGCGATCAGCTCCTCGATCTTGGCCGTTGCAATCGGATCAAGCGCTGAGCAAGGTTCGTCCATCAGGATAACCTCGGGATCAACCGCAATCGCCCGCGCGATGCACAAGCGCTGCTGCTGACCGCCCGAGAGGGCGGTACCGCTGTCGGTCAAACGATCCTTAACCTCGTTCCACAGGCCGGCACGCTGCAAGGATTTCTCGACGATGTCATCGAGTTCATCCTTACTCTCGGCAAAGCCGTGTATCTTCGGGCCGTAGGCAATGTTGTCATAAATTGACTTGGGGAAGGGGTTGGGCTTCTGGAACACCATCCCGACCCGCGCACGCAATTGCACGACATCCATTTTCGAACGGTAGATATCCTCTCCGTCGAGGGTAATTTCCCCTTCGACCCTGGCGGTCGGGATCGTGTCATTCATACGGTTGAGCGTGCGCAAGAAGGTCGATTTTCCGCAGCCTGACGGGCCGATGAAGGCAGTGACATATTTGGTCGGGATTTCGATCGACACATTATCGATCGCCATCTTGTCACCGTAGAACACGGACACATCCCGCGCGCTCATTTTGGCGTCGGTATTGTCCAGATTGGGATGGATTACAGTCACCATTTTTTCTCGAATTTGTTGCGCAGGTAGATGGCGAGGCCATTCATCACGAGGAGGAACAGCAAAAGTACAATGATCGCAGCCGACGTCCGCTCAACGAAACCGCGGTCAATCTCGTCGGACCACAGGAAAATCTGCACCGGCAATACAGTAGCCGGCGAGGTAAAGCCATCGGGGGGTGTCGAAATGAACGCCCGCATCCCGATCATCAGCAGCGGCGCGGTTTCGCCCAAGGCGCGCGCCATGCCGATAATCGTGCCGGTCAGGATCCCGGGCAGTGCCAGCGGCAGCACATGATGGAACACGACTTGCACTGGCGATGCGCCGACTGCCAAAGCACCGTCGCGGATCGAAGGGGGCACGGCCTTGATTGCATTGCGGCCCGAGATCACGATCACCGGCATGGTCATCAGTGCCAGCGTCATCCCCCCGATCAGCGGTGCGGAGCGGTAATTGGGGAATATCCACAGGAATACCGCCAGTCCAAGCAAGCCGAAGATGATCGACGGCACTGCAGCCAGATTGTTGATCGACACCTCGATAATGTCGGTCCAGCGGTTTTTGGGGGCATATTCCTCGAGGTAAAGTGCCGACAGCACGCCAATTGGGAACGCCATCAGCAGCGTGACCAGCATTGTCAGCATTGAACCTTTGAGCGCGCCCCAAATTCCCGCAGCTTGCGGATCGGTTGCATCGGCGCGTTGAAGGAAGCCAAAGTCGAAGTTCCGCGACAATTTGCCTTCTGCCTTAAGCTTGGCGGCAAGCGCGAGTATTGCGGGTGGTCCCTCTCCATCAAGCGCCGCTGCCAGATCGGGCGTTGCGGGCAGCCAGAATACGTCCGATGTGCGCAGCACCGCCGGGTCGGCGATGATTGATTGGGCGATATCGCGCCACGCATTGGCCCCAATTTGCGCCGCGCCCTGTGGCCCCAGCTCTTCCTCGGCATAAAACTGGATCACCGAATCGAGACCCTGCATTTGCAGCCTCTGTTCGGCATCAGGCTGCGATAGCGAATCCGCATCGCCGGACAATCCGGCCTGGGTGAAGTCTATCGGCACGGCAAGTTCAGCACGCTGAAACCCACCATAGCCGTTGAACGACATCGTCACTAGCAGGAATGCGAGGACCAAAATCGAGAAAAATACAGCAATGAAGCCTGCGCGCTTGAAGCGGCGTTCGGAGGCATAACGCTTCTGCAAGCGCGCCTCGAACGCTTCGCTGCGCGTCGCATAGACGCTCAGCGGAATATCGTCGATGTCCGAAGGGATGCCCGGATCACTCATATGCTTCTCTGAACCTCTTGACGACGCGCAAAGCGATGAAATTCAACCCGAGCGTGACCAAGAACAGCACGAACCCCAATGCAAAGGCGCTCAGCGTTGCGGGATGGTCGAAACTGCCTTCGCCAGTCAGCATCTGGACGATCTGGAAGGTAACAG
>JBATLU010000004.1:0-9558 GCA_049289475.1 Pontixanthobacter sp.
CTCTTGCGCATTGTTCGATGTGGGCGGTTCGCTGATCGCCAATGCACCGCATATTCCGGTGCATCTGGGATCTATGGCAGACAGTATCCGCCGCGTGGTGGAAACGCGTGGCTGGTCGCCTGATGGCACTGCGATCGACGGGCGCGGCATTCTGCGCGGTGATGCTTACGTCCTCAATGACCCCTATCGCGGGGGTACCCATCTGCCCGATGTGACGGTGATTGTTCCGGTGTTCTATGATGATGCACGCCAAGCACCCGATGCCTTTGTGGCAGCGCGCGGGCATCATGCCGATATTGGCGGAATCGCGCCTGGGTCTATGCCGCCCGACAGCCGGACAATCGCCGAGGAAGGCGTTCTGATCGACAATCTGTTGATGGTTGATCAAGGCGTCTTTCGCGGGGAAGCAGTGCGCGAAGTGCTTGCAAACTCGGCCTGGCCGGCCCGCAATCCCGAACGCAATATTTCCGATCTGCGCGCACAACTTGCCGCATGCACACGCGGGTCGGCGCTGCTTTGTCAGGCCGCGAAGGATCATGGGCGCGATAGTGTCTCGGCCTATATGGATCACGTTCTCGCCAATGCAGAGGAATCGGTCCGGCGGCTGTTGGTGCAGCTTGAAGAAGGCACTTATACCTATCCGATGGACAATGGCGCAGAGGTTAAGGTTGCGATACGCATTGATCGCGCTTCGCGTTCTGCTGTGTTTGATTTTACCGGCACCAGCGCCCAATTGCCCGGCAATTTCAATGCGCCCGCGTCAATCACCAGAGCGGCGGCGCTTTATGTCTTACGGACCCTGATCGACGACGAAATTCCCATGAATGACGGGTGTCTGCGCCCTGTCGAACTGATTGTGCCACAGGGTTCGATGCTCAATCCCGCCCCGCCAGCGGCTGTTGTGGCAGGCAATGTCGAGACCAGTCAGGTGATTACCGATACCTTATTTGCTGCGACCGGCAGGCTGGCACCGAGTCAGGGCACTATGAACAACTTCACTTTCGGCAATCAGCAGCACCAATATTACGAGACTATTGCAGGCGGTTCGGGTGCGGGCCCCGATCATGACGGCACCAGCGCGGTCCAGACGCATATGACCAACAGCCGGTTGACGGACCCCGAAATTCTGGAGGACCGATTGCCGGTCAGGGTGGGCCGCTTTGCGATCAGACATGGCTCGGGCGGTGCAGGTCTGCATCGCGGCGGAGACGGTGTCGAACGCCGGATTATTTTCCTTGAGCCAATGCGTGCCAATATCCTTGCCAATCGGCGGAAAATTGCCCCGCGTGGGTTGAACGGCGGAGAAAATGCATTGCCAGGTCGCAATTGGGTGGAGCGGGCCGATGGAACGATAATAGAGCTGGGTTCGAGCGAGTCAGCCGAAATGTTGCCGGGTGACAGCTTTGTTATATTGACCCCCGGTGGTGGCGGGTTCGGGAGCAAGCAATGATAAATTATTGGCCGTTAGCCGGGATCGCATTGGTGGTGGCGGGGTTCGCCTTGCGCTTCAATCCGTTGCTGGTGGTCGCGGCAGCGGCAATCGTCACCGGCCTGCTCGGCGGTCTTGATTTTGCTGCGGTGATTGCAGCCTTGGGCAAGGCATTCAATGACAACCGCTATATCAGCGTGACCTGGATTGTCCTGCCGGTGATCGGCTTGCTGGAACGGTATGGCTTGCAGCAGCGCGCGCGGAGCATGATCGAGAGCATTCGTGGTGCAACGCTGGGCAGGCTGTTGTTGATTTATCTAATATTCCGACAGGCGACCTCCGCATTGGGCCTGACTTCGGTTGCTGGCCATGCGCAAACGGTTCGTCCGCTGGTCGCCCCTATGGCCGAAGCGGCGGCTATCAAGGCACATGGCGCGCTTGATGACGGCACACGCGACAAGGTTCTCGGCATGGCCACTGCAACAGGTCAAGCGTCCTTGACCGTCGGCGCCCATTGATCGCGCTTTACCATAATTTGCTGGAACATAGGGGACGCCTTGAACTCCGCCAGCCAGCGTTGAACCCGGGGGAGGGACAGGCCATTAAACCAGTCCAGATCGGTATGCGCGAATTGCCGCACGAAAGGCATGATTGCCGCATCCGCCATGCTGCGCAGATTGCTGCACAAATAGGTTGAGCGGGTTAATCGCGCTTCGAGTTGCACCAGCATTTCCAAACAGGCCGCGCGGTGATCTTCAGGCTCGCTGTCATGGCGATTGACGTATTTATACCGGTCAAGATGGTGTTTGAACGGGCCGTCGATGGTTTCAATCAATGCGCGATCATCACCCAACAGCCAATCCTCGGGGTCGTTGCGGCTCAGCGCCCAGCGCATCACATCGATGCTTTCGTCAATCACGCTACCGTCTTCCAGAACCAGAACAGGCACAGTCCCCTTTGGTGATGCTGCCAACATCTCCTCCGGTTTTTCGCGCAATTTGATCTCGCGAATTTCCAACTTAACTTCACTAATTGCCAAGGCCATCCTCGCGCGCATCGCGTAGGGGCAGCGGCGGAAACTATAGAGGATCGGAAGCGTCAATTCATTCGCCCGACTGATCTGCGCCGATATGTCCCTTGCCCCGCTGACGCGCAAGCTCGGTCTGCTTTTGCCGTTCGGCATAGCGCGCGCGCTGGTCATCGGTCCGCGTATTGTAACAATTGGGGCAGCTGATCCCATCGACAAAAAGGTTGGATTTGAGATCCTCCGGCCCGATCGGATTACGGCATGCGCGGCAGAGCGTGTGGCTGCCGACCGCCAGTCCGTGGGTGACGCTAACGCGTTCGTCGAACACGAAACATTCTCCCTTCCAGCGGCTCTGGTTTTCGGGCACGGTTTCGAGATATTTAAGGATGCCGCCCTTAAGGTGATAGACCTCATCCACGCCTTCACTGCGCAAGAAAGCGGTGGATTTCTCGCAGCGGATCCCGCCGGTGCAGAACATTGCCACCTTGGGCATTTTGCCGTCTGCTTCAAATTCAGCGCGCTTGGCGCGGAACCATTTGGGAAATTCACGGAAGCTTGTGGTTTTTGGGTCAATCGCGCCGGAGAAGGTGCCGATGCCAACCTCGTAATCATTACGTGTGTCGATCACGATGGTGTCCGGATCGTCGATGAGTGCGTTCCAATCCTGCGGATCGACATAGGTGCCAACATCGCCGACCGGATCAAGGTCAGGCTGGCCCATGGTGACGATTTCCTTCTTCACCCGCACCTTCATCCGCAAAAACGGCATTTTGCGCGCGCGAGATTCCTTATGCTCGATCGCTTCACAGCCCGGAATGGTGCGGACAAATCCGAGCACCGCCTCGATCCCGCTATCGTTACCCGCAATCGTACCGTTGATACCTTCGCGCGCCAGCAGCAAAGTGCCGTGCACCCGATTATCATCGCAAATTTTCTGCAATTGCGGTTGCAGGGCCGCGGGAACAGCAATCGGGGTGAAATTATACAGCGCAGCGATGCAGATCGGGTCGCGATTGTGGATCGGTGCGGGGTGGGCGGAGGTCATCGAATTGTCTCGAACTATGGGTGTCAGCGGTCGCGCTTGTTTGGCCCCATAAAGCCAAACAAATGTCCTGCAACCTTGCGCATCTGGATTTCTTCGGACCCTTCTGTAATCCTGTAGCGGCGGTGGTGACGGTATATATGTTCGAACGGTTTGTGCCGTGAATAGCCAACACCGCCGTGCACCTGCATGGCGGTGTCGGCTGCAATACACACAAGCCGGTTGGCCTTGTAATTGCACATGGAGACTTTGTCCGACAGATATTTGGCCACGTCGGGCTTGGGCATGGTGTCCATTTGCGCTGCGGTTTTCCAAATGAGCAGACGGAGCATCTCAGCGTCGGTTTGCAGTTCCACCAGCGGGAACTGGATCGCCTGATTGGCCGATAGCGGTTTGCCGAAAAGTTTGCGCTCACCAGCGTATTTGACCGCTTCGTCGATGCAGTATTGCGCTGCTCCAAGCGAAGATGCCGCCTGCCGGATGCGGTTTTCATGGACGAAGCCTTGCGCGCAGGCGAGTCCGTAATCAACGTCGCCCAAGACTGCATCGGCAGGTATCCACACATCTTTGAAACTGACTTTGGGATGGTCGGTCGGCATGTTGAATGTCCACAGATATTCGCCAATTTCGAAACCCTCCGCTCCGTAAGGTACGATGAAACAACCAATACCTTTGGGGCTGCCATCGGCTCCTGAATGGCGGGCAAATACCATGCAATGCGTGGCGACATGGCTGCCGGTGGTCCACATTTTCTCGCCATTGATTAGCCATCCATCCACGCCATCGCGGGTTTCATGGACTGCGCGGGTTTCCATCCAGGTCGCGTCGCTGCCATGGGCTTCTTCGGTCAGGCCGAAGCTCCAGCGTATTTTCCCTTCAAGCATTGGCGGAATAAGATCACGCTTCTGCTGTTCGGTCCCAAAATCGCGCACGAGCAGAGGCTGGACCAGATTGCCGACAATGCTGCTTTCGTTCTGCAGATCATTGTGTAGCCCAAGCCCCTTATGCGCCAGATGGTGGCGGATTGCGGCCATCGCCAGATTGGTGCCATCCTTCCCGCCATATTCGGTCGGTAAAGCAAAGCGGTAATGGCCAGCAGCATCAGCGGTGCGGCGCATTTCTCCGAGCAATTCTTCCCACTCATGCCGCGGCAGGCCGTCATTGTCCCAGTCTGTCCGGCTGTGTTCGCGCCGGTGATCGAAGAAGCGGATATTGTCGTCACGCTGCTCGATCGGTTTGATCTCGGCCTCTATAAAGGCGTCCAGTTCGGCGAGGTAATCAGTGATCTCTTGGGGTAGTTCGAACATCATCGGCTATTCCTCTCCGGTCCATTTCCTTCGCGCCACAGCGAGGGCGGGGTATTTGGGCACGTCTGCCGCGAGTTTGCCAAGCGCATCTTTGCGAAGCCGCAATAGCAGTCCTTCAGAATCCAGCGATATTTCACCGGCCAGAATTTGGCGGACGAGGTCTGCATCGATTGATTTCGGTAAGGTTATACCATCGCGGAAAATCATCTGGAGCGCGTTGCGTGCGACCGCGTGTTGGAACCGGTCGTGCCCTTCCATGAGCGGCTTGATCGTTTCGAGCCATTCGCACACCGCGGCAGCCAATTCTCCATTGCTGGCCTCCCCCGGTGATTCGCCGGGCTTTTCAGAGTAAAATTGCTCAGATTGCACCGCTTCGGGTGCATCCTGTTCCAGCAACATAAGCAGGTCGAGTTCCTGTTCGCTGGTTCGGCGCGAGATAACCACGCGTTCGAGCATCCGGTCCTCGCCGCTGCGCCAGATTTTGGCCATTCGCAAACATCCCAGTGCCCACCATACTGTGCGGTAGATCAACCAATAGCGGAACCGCTCACGATCAACCGCATGGCCGCTTTCGGCTTCGTAGGCGGCGAAATATTCCTCAAGCGTGCCTAATCCCAGCGCGGGGCGGTCATATCTGGCGAAACGCCACACCGCCATGCAGCCGAACGCCAGATCTTCGTGTGGGTCACCGAAATGGGCAAGTTCCCAATCAAGCACACCGGTCAGGCGGGAATTCTCCGCGAGAATATTGCCCAAGCGGAAGTCACCATGATTGAGCACCGGCTCTATTTCGTTGGGCAGATTGTTTGAAAGCCATTTCAACCCCAGCGCGATGATCGGACGGTCGCCGCCAGCCTCCTCGAATTGCTCTCGCAATCCGGCCAGCGAAACCGCGTAATCCATCACCGGCACATCTTCGGGCAGTTCGGCGCGATCTATCGCGTGGATACGCGCCAGATCGCGTGCAGCCTCCGCCAGCAAGATCCCACTGCCTTCCATGCCGAGGATTTGACGCGGGTCGGGCGTACCGGGTAGCGCACGCATCACGAAACCGCTGCCGAGGCCATCGTCATGTTTTAGGACTGTCACCACTTCGGGGGCGGTCACTCCTGCTGCATAGGCTGTACGAATTATGGCCGCCTCGGTCGCATGGCCGAACGGACGGTCAGCCATGAATTCCAGCGAGGGCGCGCGGCGCAGGACAAAACTGTCGCCGCCGAAATCAAACCGCCAGCTTTCCATCGTCGCCCCGCCGGTTAGCCTTGCGCAGGCGCTGACATCACCTGCGCCGCAGTGGCGTTGCATCAATTGCTGAATGGCGGATTCGATAGTTTGTGACATCTGGAAATCAGCTTAAGTCTATTTTCCTTCGATTCACAATTGTGTGTTATGGCTAGAACCGAAATGATTCAAATGCCGATCACCCCAGCCGCGCGCAAATTGGAAGCGCAATCAGAGTCGCAGTTAGTGGCGCAGGCTTTGGCGCGCCGCGCGCAGCGGTGGATGCTGGAGGAGGCGTTTCCGTTCTGGGCGGAGCGTACACCCGATCCGGCAGGCGGATTTTACGAGCGGCTGGACCTGCAGGGTGCACCGATTGCTGGCGAACTGAGCCGTGTGCGTTTGCAAGCGCGGATGGTATTCACCTTCAGTCTCGCGGCGCAGCTTGGCTGGGAACCGGACCGCGCGCTGGCAATGGTCAATCGCGGCATAGAAAGTTTGACGCAATTTTGTCGCCGGGATGATGGGCTCTATGGCCGGATCGTTCAGACCGGTTACGGTCTGGTGGATGACACAGCGGAAACCTACGACACTGCTTTTGCCCTGCTGGCACTGTCCAAAGCGGCAAATCAATTCGGGCTTGAAGTTGCATATGACGCGGGTGCCGCGCTTAATCTCGCAATTGACCGGAAGCTGAAATTAGCGGGCAGGGAATCGGGCTTTCGCGAACGGCTTCCCGCCCCGCTGATCCGAGAACAGAACCCGCATATGCATTTGACCGAGGCGTCACTCGCATGGTTTGAGGCGACTGGCGATCAGGCTGCGTTGGACCGCGCGCTCTCCATTATAGATTTCGTCCACGCCAAGTTCTTCAATGCGGATACGGGTATCTTGTTCGAATTCTCGGGCGGCGCGGGGCCTGACAACCATATCGAGACAGGACATCTTTTCGAGTGGGTGTGGATTTTGGGCCGGTTGCGCCAAGTATCGCCCCATTCACGGCAGGATTTCGCCGATGCGCTTTATGATGGCGGGATGCGCCTGCTCGAAGGGTTCGACTATCTCCCACTTTCGCAGAATTGCGACGGTAGCGTGCGCGAGGCGGTTCAGCGCACGTGGGGGCCGACCGAGAAACTCAAAGCGCATATCGCGCATTGGCGGGTTCATCCCAGCGATGAACTGGCGCAGTTGGTTATCCAGACCGCACAAGGCCTGTTCGCCGACCATGTGGACCACGCTTTGCCCGGTGCGTGGGTCGATGCCATCGCGCCTGACCGCCGTTCGATGATCAAGGATATTACGCCCGCAACTGGCTATCACATCTTTCTGGCGTTGCAGGAATTGATCGCTTTTGCAGACGAGCTAAACACTTAGGCTCTGACCCTAGTCACCCTGCCAATAAAGCAGTCCGTCCTTACCTCTGACGCCAGTACCATCGGTTCCAACCGGTTCTGACATTCCATCGGTAAGCCAAGTGATCAGCAGCGTATCATCGCCTGATACCTTCGCACAAAAACGCGATCCGACTGAATTTCGTGCGATGATCGTCCCGTCGCGTGGAGTGCCGTCGCGATTATAGAACACGGTATAGCTTTCGATTTTACCTCGACCGGAATAGGTTTCGTCCAGTTTCGGCACGGGTCCGCGCAAATCATCAGCCTGTGCCTGATAGTCGAAACTACGCGGGAATTCGGCCGCTTCGATTCTTTGGCTCGACAGCACAATCGAGTGATTATGTGTGGCATAGCCGCCATTGGCGAATAGCAGTCCGTTGGTGCCGCCTGCGCGGAGCGTTTCGACCATCGAAACCACCGCATGGCTCATATAATTGCCTATAGGTCCGCCGCCAAAGGTCAGGCCGCCAAATACGCTGGCGGGGCGGTCCACCGGCCAATCGAGGATCCGCCGCGCCATTTTGGGGACACAGGGGAAGCAGGAATAGAGTTCGGCATGGTCGATCTCCGCGATGCCGAGCTGGTTCAGCGCGAGCGTTTCTGTGATCGAAACCTGCATTCCGGCGGAGAAATCATAGCGGTCCCGCGCGAGGAAATCGTCGTTTTCATGTGCGGCGGCGCCATTGCCGACATAAATCAACCGTTCTTCCGGCACGCCGCGCCTGCGGGCTTCAGCAAGGCTGGTGACGATAAAACCCGCGCCTTGATTGACCGAGGAATTGGCGACCATCAGCTTGGTATACGGAAACGCAATCGGGCGGTTATCAGGCGTTGGTTCGATGATTTCTTCTGCCGATTTCGGCTGGCGAATCCACGCGCCTTCATTTTGTTCGGCTACTTGCGAGAATAGCGACCAGATCGTGCCGCTCTCCGCCTGTCCTTCAGCCAGCGATTGACCCCATGCGGCGCGGGTCGCATTTTCGTAAATCGGGTAACAGTCAACCGGCGCCACCAGACCATATTGCGCAAGATAGCTGGGCGCAGATTTGTTTTTGCGTGACCGCATGATGTTGTGATCGAACGCTGATCCGCCTTGCCGCAAGGCCGCTAGCTTGGCCGCAGTGCGCAAAGCCTCCGCCCCGACAATTGCGGCGACAGTAATTTCGCCCGCACCAATCCGGTTGGCAGCTTCATTCAGCAGCATAATCGGGCTGTCACCCATCGGCAGAGGAGTCTGGTATCGGCGCACCGGATTGATTGCCAAGGCATCGCAAAGCTTGTCGGGCAAGGGGTTCAGGTGCCGCATGGCAATCTGGTCCACAAGTGCGACAGATTCGACGCTTTCGAGCCATCCGCCGCCGCCGTCTACATCGGCCATACGCAGCGCTGCCGCCATTAGCCCGACCGGATCAAGGCCTTCATGAGGATTGTCTGGGCGGTCATTGATCTGACCGACGCCGACAATCACCGGTATGCGTGTGGTGTTAGTGCTCATTAGTTATTCCGCAGCGGGGTCATCTTGCATCGAAGTATCATTGTCGGCTTCGGTTGTGGCCAAATCCTGCGCGTCGGATGCCGACCCCCAACCACCGCCTGCACAATCTCCCGAGCTCATAATGTTTTTGCCGTCGGTCATGGTGGTGCGGCAATATTGGATGAAGTAATTCAATTCATCGTCGATCTTTGCTTTCCACAAATTGGCATCGGTTAAATCGGCACTGGCCAGATTTGCACCGGTCATATCGGCGTCAACCAGATTTGCACCGGTCAGATTGGCGCCGCTCAGATCGGAATCTGTCAGAATTGCACCAGACAAATTTGATCCCGAAAGATTGGCCTTGGCGAGATTGTGTCCACTCAAATCCTTACCGCGAAAATCCATCCCCGACAGGTCACGACCCGATTGGTCCAGCCCCTCTGCAAGCGAAACCGGCTTGTATCCCTCTGCCGGCTCCACGTAACAATCACTGCTGTTTCCTGCTCCATCAGGCATGCTGGTGTGGCAGAATTTTGCCCCAACCATCGTCGCACCCGTCAGATCAGCGCGGGCGAGGATAGTTTCGCGAAGATCCGCACCGTCAAGATTGGCGTTCACCAGGATCGCATCAAACATCCAACTGCGAGATAGATTCGCTCCGGAA
>JBATLU010000005.1:0-5638 GCA_049289475.1 Pontixanthobacter sp.
GAGCACGGTAAGGAAATTGGCCAAACCGGCACGAAAACGCACATCGGCCAAGCGCGCTGCGCGATTGGCACTCGATTCCTCGGCGATCGAGGCGGACAATTCATTGTCGGCTGCATCGACCAGGCCATAGGCGGCTTCGGCCTCGCCCAACGCAGCGAACACGCGCCCGCGATAGGATTGGAAGGCGATTTTCTTGTCGGCAGCGGCACTGTCAATCTGCGCCTCGATCCGGCCAAAATCGAGCAAGGGCGCCAGCAGCGACCCGCCAGCGGACCCGACCACGGCATCGGTGTCAAACAATCCGCCAAGGTCGAAAGAAAGCAGACCTAGCACCGCCGACAATGACAATTGCGGGAAACGGTTCGCGGCAGTTGCTGCGAGGTCAGCATCGCTGGCTGCAAGCCGCGCTGCGGCGGCGAGAACATCGGGCCGGTTTTTGAGCAATTGTGAAGGGAGGCTGCCGGGCGCGCGCGGCAGTGCCATTGGTGGAGGCTGCTGCGCCAAAGCTTGCTGCACTTCAATTGCCGATAGCGCGGTCAAAGTGACCAGACGGCCGACAATCCGCGGGCGTTCATTTGCCAGAGCGGCTATCCGGCTACGGCTTGCCTCGGCGGCGGTTTCGGCGCGGACGCGATCAAAACCCGGTGCAATTCCGGCGCGCTCGCGGATGTCGGCCAAAGCGACCAGCGATTCGGCCGATACCAGATCTTCATTCAGGGCTCCCGCGCGCTCATCCAGCGTGCGCCAGTCGATCACTGCCCCGGCAATTTCGGAGATTAGCGAGAGCCTAACAGCCGCAGCATCAGCCTCTGCCGCCCCACTGCGCTGGATCGCAGCGCGTTCTTGCGCGCGCAAGCGCCCCCAAATATCGGCATCCCATACCGCCGAGAGATTGGCGCCGTAAGACATACGTTCGGTATCAATCGCAATGCCTTGGGGCAGATTGGCGCCAAACTGGTTCGGATTGGTTCGTGTGCCTTGGGCGGTCACGGAACCTGTAATTTGCGGCAGGCGATTGGCGCCCGCGCCACGGCCAGCTGCAGTCGCGCGTTCGATCCGCGCCGCTGCTTCCAGCAATCCAGGTGAATTGGCGAGCGCCTTGGCTGACAGGCTAGCGAAGGCCGGATCCTGCGAAGGCAGCAGGCTGGCAAGCGATTCTGCACTGCTGCTGTCGGGCGCATAGCCAAAATTTTGCGGCAGCGACGGCTGCGTGACATCGATCTCCGGCGCCGGTCCGGCGACGCAGGCGGTTAGGGCAAGACTGCTTGCGGCGGAGATAAGAAGGGCGGCGATCCTCACTCTGCGGTGACCTTCCTGGTTCCGGAACGGGCCGGGATGAACGCGTCGACCTGTTGGCCGACACGGAACAAAGTTTGCTCGCCTTCTGCTGTATCGGGCAATTGATACAGCACTTGCAAGACGCGCACATCGACTCGCTCGGCGGCACTGCCGGTTAGCGAAGTCTTGGGAACGACCAGCGGTTCGCTGCGCACGAAACTGGCCGACACTTGCTTGTCTGCCGCGCCGCGCGGCGAGACAATCGCGGCGGCACCGATTTCCAGCCTGGCAATTTCGGATTCGTCAATATCCACCCGCACATACATCGGGCGGGTTTGCCCCATGCGAATATAGGGAAGGCCGCTGCCGCCCATGGTCGAGACAAATTCGCCGGGGCGGATATTTACTTCGAGAATTTCGCCCGACATCGGCGCGCGGATCGTCAACCGGCCCAATTCGGTGCGTGCGCTGGCGGTGGCGGCTTCGGCCGCTTGCAACCGTGCGCGGGCAAGCCCGAGCCTGCTTCGCGCTGCGGCAGCGTCGCCTTCTGCGCGAATAACTTCTGCGCGGCTGACGGCGGCGGAATCCTCGACATTGCGATACAGCGCCAATTGTTGCTGCGCGGTGGAAAGTGCCGTTTGCGCCTCTGTAATCGCAGCGCGCGCTTCACCGATAGCGGCCTGCGTTTCACTGATTCGCGCACGGGCGGCGCGGTCATCGACGGTGAATAAGGGCTGTCCCTTTGTCACATAATCACCCGCACTGACCCTGAGGTCGGTCACCAGCCCAGCCAATGCGGTACCGATGTCGATGATCTCGCTCGACGGTTCGACCAGCCCGGCACCGGCGACGCGGGCAGAGTTCGCCAGTGCGCCGGTGGCGTGTGGCGGTACCTTGGCAGGTGCGGACAAAGAGCGGTCGGGCAGGCCGCGCCAGATGAATATCACCGCAATGACCATGCTAACGACCGCAATGATCGGCAGAACGCTGCGTGAGAAGCTGAAATTTGCGGGAAGCAAAGCCATGCTGAATATCCGTTCTAATGGTCTTCCGGCATCTCGGTGCCGTCGTGGGTAATGCGGCCGTCCTCAAGCACGAGGATGCGGTCAGCGAGGTCAAAAATACGGTTGTCATGGGTCACGATGATGACCGACCGGTCCTCCGCGACGCCCACTTCGCGCAGCAAATCCATCACCCGGCGGCCCGATTTGGCGTCGAGCGCAGCGGTCGGTTCATCGCACACCACCAGCCTTGGTTCGTGCACCAGCGCACGGGCAATCGCGACGCGCTGCTGCTGCCCGCCCGAAAGCTGGTTGGGCAATTTGTCTGCCTGATCGGCAATATTGAGCTTTTCGAGCATTTTGACCGCCCGCGCGCGCGCTTCGAGCCGGTTCATCCCCTGCGCAATCAACGGCACCGCCGCGTTGGAGGCTGCATCGATTGATGGAATGAGATTATACTGCTGGAAAATGAACCCGATATTCTTAAGCCTGAAGTTGACCAGTTCGGTATCGGAAAGTTTGTAAATATCGGTTCCGAAGACTTCCACGTCGCCCTCGGTCGGCCATAAAATGCCGCACATAATCGAAATCAGTGTGGTTTTGCCCGATCCGCTTTCGCCGACAAGATAGGTCAGCTCCCCCGGAGCGATATCAAGGTCAATGCCGTGCAGCACGCGAATGGTCTGCTGTCCGGCGGTGAAATCACGCGAGACATTGCGCGCGCGGATGGCCGGTTGCTGCCCTGTTTCCGCCTGCAAAGAAGTTGCAGCCTCGCTCATCGGAATACCGCCGCAGGTTCGGTTTTCATAACGCCGCGCAATGCAATCCAGCCGGTCAGAACTATAATCAAGACCATTGCAGCAAACGAGAATAACGGAATTTGCCAGGGTATATAGAAGCCCTTGAATGTCGGATTCTTGGCGAAAGCGGCGATAAATCCGACCGTCCCGAGAACGCCGAGCGAGTAGCCGATGATACCCACCATTCCCGCTTGGGCGGCTACCATCCCAGCAATCTTCCGGTTGGTTACACCGATCGCCTTTAGCGCGCCGAACTGCTTGATATTGTCGCGGATGAACAGGCTAAAGGTTAGCCCGACAATCGCCACACCAACGATAAAGCCAAGCACAACAGTTATGCCGAAATTGAACGGGATGCCGGTATTTTCGATGATGAAATTGATACCATCCTGAGCGAATTCCGCACGCGTCCGCGCCCTAAGTCCGGTTTGCTGCTCGATGCGCTTTGCCAGAACGTTCGTATCGACCCCGTCTGCAGCACCCACCAGCACAAAGCTCAACCTATTGCGCGTGCCCGGGACATAGCGCAGCGCCTGACTGTATTTCATATACAGCACGGCAGTGCTGGTGAAACTGGGAATCGCGTCGGCAATGCCCCGGACCACCGCGCGCTGGTCGTTGAGTTCCAGCCGTTCACCAATCGGGCTCGCTTCCGGAAACATCCGGGTCATGCCGACGTCGTCGATGATAACCGAATCGGGCTGCGACAGCACAGTCGGATCCCCCTCCAGCATGTGCGAGGGAAGCCCGATTAAAGTGGCATCATCTGCGCCGATAATTGCAACCCCTTCAAGGTCGCCATCTTTGGTCCGCACCGATGCCTGCGCGCGAATATGCGGCACAGCCCATTCGACCCCGGCCACACCGCGCACCTTGTCGAGCGCGGTCGACGGCATGGTATAGGCAAGGTCGGTTGTCCGGCTGACGGGGTCCATTACCCAGATGTCCGAGCTCGATTCGTTGTAAACACCGCTTGCGCCGCGTTCGATCAGATTGACAAAGATGGTCAATTGCTGGGTGATCAACAGAGTCGAGAAGGCGATGCCGAACAGAAGTCCGTAGAACTTCTGCCGGTCTCCGGTCAGCATGCGGATGGCAATCCAAAGCAATCGGGAACCCTTTGACCAGCGCAGGGTTGTGCTTTCGTGACACTTCCCTACATATTGAACGGTATCGTTTAACTGAACGGAGTCGTTCACTTTGTCAATAGGTTGTTCTGCAAAACCTAATATTAAACTTGGCCGTCCTGCCGACGAAGCCAAGCGCGTGGCGATAGTCGAAGCTGCGTCGGAAATGTTTTTCGATGTTGGCTATGCTGCGACTGCGATCGAACAGGTGGCGCATAAGGCCGGTGTATCGAAGGTCACGGTTTACAATCATTTCGGCGACAAGCGCGGATTGTTCGTCGCTGCTGTCGAGCGTGAATGCGAAAAGATGCGCGGCCATTTCAATCTGGAGCATGCCAAAAGCGGCAATCTTCGCGATAGGCTGCTTGTGCTGGGCGAAGCGATGATGCGCTTCCTCGCGCGGCCGGAAATGGCGCGTTTCGAGCTTAGAATTGCCGCCGAAACCGAGCATGAGCCGGCGATTGGCCGGTCGTTTCTCGACGCAGGGCCGCGCAACATGCGCACCACATTCGTCACCCTGCTTCGCGTCGAAGTTGAATCGGGCAGAATGGCAATCGACGATCTACCGCTCGCCGCCGAACAATTTGTGTCAATGTGCCGCGGGTTTGGCGATCTGGAGCGCCGGTTTGGGGCCGGAACCGATCCCGAACGGGACCGTGAACGCATCGAAGGGGCGGTCGACGTCTTTCTTGCTGCCTATGGCCGATCAGAATAATCGGAAATTCCGCCAAGATCATATCCCGCCGTTAGCTTGCCATTCACTCGTGTCGTCCTACATTGTTAGGACTGAACAAGGACTCCACCGCGATGAACGACGAAAACGAACCGCAGACCCCCAATCCATGGCTCAAGAGCCTGATGGTATGGGGCGGCATTTTCATGGCGCTGATTCTGGTGGTCACGATGTTCGGCAATGCCGGGCAGCCTGCGACCACGCAGATGGAATATTCCAGCTTCCGCGGCAAAGTTGCCGAAGGTAGCGTCGAAAGCGTCGAAATCGCACCCGATAAAATCACCGGCAAGCTCAAGAGCGGAGAACTGTTCACCGCCATTCCGGTGGGCAACGATGCCAGCCTCACCAAATTGCTCGACGAAAACAAAGTCCGCTATTCAGGCGCTGCGGTTGAGCGGATGAACCCGCTGCTGGTGATTCTGATCCAGTCGCTGCCGTTTATTTTGATCCTTGGCATTGCGTTTTTTGCTTTGCGTCAGGTCCAGAAGGGCGGCGGCGCAGGCGGCGCGATGGGCTTTGGCAAGAGCAAGGCGAAATTGCTGACCGAACGCCAAGGCAAGGTCACCTTCAACGATGTCGCGGGCATCGATGAAGCGCGCGAGGAGCTTGAGGAAATCGTCGAATTTTTGAAAGATCCGCAACGATTCTCCAAGCTTGGCGGGCAAATCCCCAAAGGCGCGCTGCTGGTCGGTTCACCGG
>JBATLU010000006.1:0-2662 GCA_049289475.1 Pontixanthobacter sp.
GTCCAGCGTCGCGCCGCACGGGTTAGCCCCGGGCGATTTTTTCGTACTATGCGAGCTGCGCCGCGCCGGTGCGCCTTGGAGGCTGACCCCCAGCGCGCTGTTCAAAAGTCTGGTGAGATCGTCGGGCGGGATGACCAAACAGCTGGACAAGCTCGCCAATGAAGGCCTGATAGCACGCGTTCCTGATGACGACGACCGGAGAAGCCTGCTTGTCGAGCTTACCGAAAAAGGCCTAGCAGGCTGTTGAAGAAGTCCATTTGCGAGCGATGAAGGGATATTCGTCGCCGTGTCGGTAGCAGATTTCGCCGTAGAGAGAGCCGTCTGGCTGGAGTTCGGCGGAGCCATCTCCGCATACTTCGGTCATTTCGTCGCTGCCGTCCCAGGAGAAGTCGATCCTGGTCGCCTCCGCGCTGCTCGCTTCCCATATGTGTCCGGTGCAGCAGCCGAAGGCAAACTCGCCTCCGCCCTTATGCTCGAACAGGATATAGGCTGGCTCGACCATATCGGGATAATCGGCCGGGAAGTCAGGCATCTCGACGATGCGCCATTTGCCGCCGGGGCTCATGCCAACGCTCCGAGGAGCTTGGGCAAGCGGATCAGATTGTAGGCGGCCAAGGCGAGGGTGAAGACCGCATCGACCTTGGCCCGTCCTCGCAGCTTGACCTTTGCGAGGCCGGCCGAAGCCTTGCCCCATCCGAACACCTCCTCGATGCGCTTGCGGCAGCGTTGGCTGATCGCATAGCCGGGGTGACGGGTGGTGCGCCGATCCATGGCAGTCGCGCGCGCCTTGCCATTCTTCGAGAGATGCCCGTTGATCGCGATGTGGGGGGTGACCGACCGCTCGCGCAAATCTTCCACGAACTGCCGCACGTCATAGGCCTTGTCGGCACCCAATGTGATCCGACGCCGCCGTCGGCGCCGGTCCAGCATCGCAAGCGCGGCTTCCCGTTCGGCGGTACCGCTGGCCTGGGTAATGCCGCCGTCCACCACCAGCCCGTTGCGGTTCTCCATCAGGGCGTGGCCGATATAGCAAAGCCTGGCAGGCTGGCCGTCGCCCTTCTTGTAGAGCCGTGCCTCGGGGTCGGTCGTGCTCTGGTGGGTCTCGTTGGACCGCTTCTCCTTGTGGAAGTTGCGTGTCGCATTGCGGCCCGGACCCTGGGGGTCATCGTCGCTCCCATCTTTGCGGCGAAAGCTCTTGATCGACGCCCAGGCCTCGATCAGCGTACCGTCCACCGAGAAATGATCGCTTGAGATCAGCCGCTTTACCTTCGGTTGGGCCAAAATCGCGCGCAGGAACTTGGCGGCGATCTCTCCGCTGAGCAGCCGGTCCCGGTTGGTGCTGAAGCTCGAATGGTCCCAGACCGCCTCGTCGACACCCAATCCGACAAACCAGCGGAACAGAAGGTCAAACTCGATCCGTTCCATCAACTGGCGCTCCGATCGAAGCCCGTAAAATACTTGCAGAAGCATGGCCCGCAGCAGCCGCTCCGGCGGGATCGAGGGCCGGCCGAGCCGGCGCGGGTAAAGCGCCTCGAAATCCCCGTCCAGCGCCGATAATGCCGTATTGGTTATCTGCCGGATCTGCCGAAGCGGATGATCCCGCCTTATCCGCGCCTCTATATCAACATAGGAAAACAAAGCTCCCGTGCCTTCGTCAGAACCGCGCATCGATCACCTCCAGCTCCCGGAAAGTGAATCACGATCAGCCCTCGCGCGCTACCACTTTTTCAACAGCCTGCTAACTCTGGTCGACCATGCCTTGACCGATCATATGGCGAACGAGAAATCTGTACTGGCAAAGCTCAATCCCGCACAGACAAAATCCCTTGCAAAAGCGTTGCAGGTTATGATCGACCAGCTGATCTAAGCTAAATAGGTTGGATTATTTCTCGGCTACTAAGAGTCCAGCCGACTGTTTCCTCGAGCGCGGCTTCGAGCGGCGTTGAAATATCGCCAAAAACCGCTGCAAATTTACTGTGATCGACAACGAACGGCTTTTCAAATTCATAGATCATTTCGACCATTTCCTTTAGCGGCGGAACGAACAATCCAAGAAGTTTCATCTCAATCATCCCCATTTTACGGAATTTTGGGATTCTACTTGTGAGGCCAAATGCCTTCTCAAAAAAGGTACGCGATGAAACGGTGGGTGCATTGGGAACATGCCAGACTTGGCCAATCCCACGTGGATCTGTGCCTAATAGCGCAAGGGCGGTGCCAAAATCTCTAACAAACGTATAGCTGTGCGGTGCGTCGATATCGCCCGTATAGTCAACTGCTTTACCCTTAATCACAGCAGCGAAGGCCCGCGCGCCTGCAGCCGATCCATCAACATAGGGCCCAAAGAAATCTGACCCCCGGGCAATAGCGACTTGAATGCGCCCTGCAGCATGAGCCGCCATCAGGCTATGATGCATTTCTGCGCGAACCTTGCCTTTACGCGTGTTGGGATTCAGCGGCATGTCTTCGGTCATGGGTGCAGTCACAGGACCGTAGCCGTATAGATTTTCCGCGACAACCAAGACCGCACCGGACCCCTCGGCCAGATCAATGACTGCGTTTTGCAAAGCGGGGAATTCCTCGGTCCAACGGTGATAGGCTGGCTGGGCGCAAAAATAGATGGCAGTCGCATCTTCGACGACAGGTCGCAACGTCGCAAGAT
>JBATLU010000007.1:0-3450 GCA_049289475.1 Pontixanthobacter sp.
CATTCGGCGGCGGAGTGGTGATGTTTCTGGCTGGTCTACCGATGCGCTGGTTCCTTGCAGGTGGCGCGGTCGCCTCGGTGCTTGGCCCCCTGGCATTTTTCTTCGGCCTGAAAGAATACCAGCAGCGCCGCGTGTTTACATTCCTCGACCCTGAAAGCGACCCACTGGGCGCAGGTTACCACATAACCCAGTCCAAGATTGCGATCGGGTCGGGCGGGTTTTCTGGCAAAGGGTTTAACCAGGGCTCACAAAGCCATTTGAACTATCTGCCCGAACCACACACCGATTTTGTCTTTGCCACGATGGCCGAAGAATGGGGTTTCTTGGGCGGGTTGTTCGTCCTTGCCATGTTCGGGCTGATTTTGCGTTGGGGCTTGCAAGTGGCCAATGCCGCGCCTGACCGGTTCTCCAAATTACTGGCCGCTGGCATGGTCGCAACCATATTCTTCTATGTGTGCATCAATTTGATGATGGTGATGGGATTGGCGCCGGTGGTTGGCATTCCCCTGCCATGGATGAGCCATGGCGGATCTTCGATGATGACCAATATGATATGCATCGGCACGCTGATGATGATCAATCGCTGGAACCGCGAACGCAGCCGCGTCGGCATCGGTTGACCCTTTTCAGCGCGAAGCTGTCGGCTTATCTTTTAAGGATTGAGCCCAAGCATCACAAAGGCCTTTTAATCCACCCGAGGATCGCTATAGGCGGCGCTCCCGCATCGAAAAGTTGATTCGGGTTTTGCCCTTTGTTGGCAGATGGACGCATAGCTCAGTTGGTAGAGCAGCTGACTCTTAATCAGCGGGTCGTAGGTTCGAACCCTACTGCGTCCACCAAAATTTCAACCATTCTGGTTTCTTTAAATGGTTAAGCGCGACACCGCCCTTCCTCGGCGCAGTCGCTGTCGTAAAGACGTTTTTTACCTTATTTGAGACATTTATAGAGCCTTGAAATGCATTCAATAGTATAAATCTATTCATAGTAATATTTAGACATCGGTAACTTTCCGATGTCATTGCAATCCTATGGCGAAACAGGATCCCGTTGGCATTTATGCTTGGCAAAGACACAATGAAGTGGTGACCACTTCGGGCTGTCTGAGGGAAAGTGATCTTGCCGCTCTTGCTGAATTGGGCGTTGCCCATGTTATCGATCTAGCACCAGCATCACATGAGAATTCTATTTCCGATGAAGGAACCAAGCTAGCGCGGCTGGGGATCAAACATACTTTGATCGAGGTGCCCTTCAACACACCAACCGAAGATCACTATCAAGCCTTTGTGAAAGCTTACGAGAAAAGTTCGCTTCCGGTTCATGTCCATTGTATTTACAACTACCGTGTTTCAGCATTTTTATATCGTTACAATCTGGAGCACGGCATGCCCAAACCGATGGCACGCGAATTGATGATCCAGCATTGGTCGCCCGACGCGAGCGAACATCCGGCGGCGAAGCCGTGGAAAGAATTCATCAAAGCAACGATAAGAAACTATAAGGCACGCCGCACGGGCACATAGCGGCCTTACTAATTGCGTGTGAGACAATTGCATTTCACCGAATATCGGCCTTTTGCGCTGTGTGACATTCGTCTAGAGGATCCGCCAAGGAGTATTTCATGGCGCGTTTTCTGATTGTCGAAGCCCGGTTTTATGACCACCTAAACGATATGCTGATTGACGGCGCGCGTGCTGCGCTGGAGCAGGCGGGACACGAGGTCGAGGTGATTACTGTCCCCGGCGCGCTCGAGATACCCGGCGCTATCGCCCTTGCTGCCGAAAGCGAGCAATACGCCGGCTATGTCGCCATCGGTGTAGTGATCCGCGGCGAAACCTACCACTTCGAGATAGTCGCTGGGGAAAGCGCCCGCGGGATCATGGCTCTGACAATGGACGGCGTCGCGATTGGCAACGGAATTTTGACCGTCGAGAACGAAGATCAGGCGCTCGTTCGCGCCGATGCCAAACAGAAGGACAAAGGCGGAGAAGCAGCCAAGGCAGCTCTCGCAATGCTTGATTTGCAGGCGCGTTTCGCAGGTTAAGCCCCGCCGTCGAAATACTCGCGTAGTTGCATCGGTTGATAGGGCCCCAGAATAAGCTGCTCGAAAATTCCGATGCCAGCTTCCCCAGTTTCGGTGGTGGCATCGCAAATCATCTGGACATGCAGGTTTTCGGGTACCAGCGGATTGAGTGCAGCGAGGTCGATTGTCTCGCGCGCGACATCCAAGGGACCTTGATGCAGCCCGTGCCCCCATACAGGCGATGTGTAACCAAGGCCGCGCATCTGGAAACGGTACTTCGGCGTCAGTGTTACGCATCTTGGCGCACCCTGAATGTCGAGCTCAAGAGTTCCCGACGCGGGCCAGCGCGATCCGCTCTGCAAAACAGAGCTTAAAGTGCCCTCCCCGTCAACGATATCGCTAACCCCGCCGTCCTTTGGGACCCAGGCGGCGCGGGTATTCCATGATGCCCCGTTTGGTTCGGCATTGTTGTGAAAGAACAGGCTGCCGCTGGGCAAGTTGATCGGTGTCCATTGCCAGAAGAATGTCGGCGCGGTTACGCCCGGTATGGGCTGCACGTCGCCTGCGCCAATGGGCCTTATACCCCAACTGCGGTCGCGCGTGCCCCAGCTTCCTTCCGCCACCATCTCGCGATTGCCATCAACCTCGATCCAACCCGAATAATGGCCGTTTTGGGTCATCCGCGTGTAGTCCATAAAGGTGCGCGAACCGATCCTGTGCGTAAATCGAGGCTCTTCGATTGCGTATCCGCGGCTGGTGAATTCGATCTGTGCTGAAACACTTTCGAAGTTGGCGACACTTATCCGCAATTTGTGGAGTGGCTCCAGCACCTCGATTTTTATCGGCCCCACCTCCAGATCGAGCCTCTCCATCCCCAATTCGCGGCTTGCATGGATGCAATGTTGCTGATCGCCGCGAATGACGCAGAAATGCGCGTCTGCAACGTCAAGATGCGGGTAAATGCCAAATGCGAGCGCAAAGAAGTTCGAACCGTCCGCAGAATACCCATTGAAGAAATACCGATCATAGAAATTTCGGTCGGTTCCCGAATAGGCAATCGGTTCTGGGGTTTGGTGGAGCGGGAAATCATCGCCCTTGCTCAATGCCATATTATTTCTCCAAAATGCTAAGAGCGCCAAGCTCGCGGGCCAATTCACCCGCGCCGACGGCCATCGATTGGAAGATCGCTTCGCTGCGCTGGTTGTGCTCGACAAAGGCGGCGCTGAATACCGCGGTCGATATGCCGTGGATTGCCCCACGCGCGAAGCCTTCAGCCGAGCGAATATCGCCGAGATCAGGCCCGCCTTGAGCGATGAGTTCGGTCCGGTAGCGCTCGATGAGTGCAGCTTCATTGGTTTTTCGCAACGCAGTTCCGATCCCTGCGCCGAGAAAATAGCCCAGATCAACCAGCGGATCGCCAAGGCCGATGG
>JBATLU010000008.1:0-4330 GCA_049289475.1 Pontixanthobacter sp.
CCATAGACCTCGGGCGCCACGTGACGAATTTAACAGAACCTTGCTTTACAGCTATGGCAACCACCCCCCAGTGGCTGTCATGGTTCAATCCTTCATCGTTCAGGAGCGCCAAGCAAAATGCAGGCTGCATCCCTATCTCCCTGAACCTGGCACTCTTCGATGCCGTTTTTCAGAAGTGCCTCTATTCCCACTGCCGTAGCGTTCTTGAAACAATGAACTGCAACCGGCGTGGATTTTGCTCAATATATGTGGTTATCGTGCAACAAAGGATTCAGGCGCATTCGCCTGAGAATATGAAAGATTGCGAAACATGCCGAACGGTGAAGATTTATCAAAGCAGCGTGAAGAGGGCTCGGTCTTCATGCCGAAGTTTGACGACAAGGGTCTGCTGTCTGCTGTGGTGGTCGATCATATCTCCGGCGCGGTGTTGATGGTGGCCTTTATGGATGAGGAAGCAATCGCCGCGACCAGAGAAACCGGACTTGCCCATTTCCATTCGCGGTCGCGCGGCAAATTGTGGTGCAAGGGCGAAACATCGGGCAATGTCCTCAAGGTGATTTCGATATTGGTTGATTGCGATCAGGATGCGTTGGTGCTTTCTTGCGTTCCGGCAGGCCCAGTTTGTCACACAGGCACAAACAGTTGTTTTTTCCGCGAGTTGACCGATCAACGGCTCATCCCCAAACAGAATTGACGTTTACGTAAGGGGAAGTTATAGTCCCGATATGGCTAACGATACGATGACGAGCAAGGCAGGTAAGGAAGCGCACGCTGGTGCGCATCTCGACCGGCCGGACAAACTGCTGCGTGAGCAATTCAGCATTTCTGACCTGACCAGCGAGTTTGATTGCACCGCGAGGGCGCTGCGCTTTTACGAAGACGAGGGGCTGGTCGCCCCCAAGCGGATCGGCCTGACACGTGCTTATTCCAAGCGTGACCGCGCCCGGCTCGCCTGGATTATGCGAGCCAAGAATGTCGGCTTTAGCCTGACAGAGATCAAGGAAATGATCGATCTCTATGACCTTGACGATGGCCGTGTCGAACAACGCCGCGTTACGGTCGAAAAATGCCGCATCCACGTCGCCAAGTTAAAACGGCAACGCGCAGACATCGATTCGTCGATCAAGGAGCTAACCGCCTTCATCGAACAAATCGAAGATATGGACAGCCACCGCCGCTGATATCAATTTCAAAGGAATTCGCATGCCCACCTATACCGCACCCACCCGCGACACACGTTTCATCGTGAACGAAGTGCTTGATCTGGCGAGCTACAACAATCTGCCCGGTTTCGAGAGCGCGACACCTGATATGATCGACACCGTGATCAACGAGGCCGGCAAATTCTGCGCCGAGGTGCTCGCACCGCTTAATCAGGTCGGTGACCATGAAGGTTGCACGCGCCATCAGGATGGCAGCGTAACCACGCCGACAGGTTTTAAGCAGGCGTTCGAGCAGTATCGCGAATCGGGTTGGGGCACGATCTCTCAACCAGAAGAATTCGGCGGACAGGGTATGCCGCATGTTCTCGGCATGGTGGTTGAGGAATTCATCGGCACTGCCAATCAGGCCTTCGCGATGTATCCCGGCCTTACCGGCGGTGCTGTCGCAGCTATCCGTGCCAAGGGTTCGCCCGAGCAGCAGGAAAAATATCTGCACAAGATGATCGCCAATGAATGGCTCGGCACGATGAACTTGACCGAGCCGCATTGCGGCACCGATCTCGGCATGATCCGCACCAAGGCAGAGCCGCAAGCTGACGGCTCCTACGCCATCACCGGCACCAAGATTTTCATCTCTGCGGGTGAGCATGATTTGACCGAGAACATCATCCATCTGGTACTGGCGAAAACGCCCGGTGCGCCGAACAGTTCGAAAGGCATTTCGCTGTTCATCGTGCCCAAGGTGCTGGTGAATGACGATGGTTCGCTGGGTGAGCGCAACACGCTCCAATGCGGTTCGATCGAAGAGAAAATGGGCATCCACGGCAATTCGACCTGCGTCATGAATTATGACGGTGCGAAGGGCTGGATGGTTGGCGAAGAGAACAAGGGTCTCGCCGCGATGTTCGTGATGATGAATGCCGCGCGTCTCGGCGTCGGTATTCAGGGCTATGCGCAAGCAGAAGTCGCTTACCAAAACGCGGTCGCCTATGCGCTTGACCGACGTCAGGGCCGCGCGCTCACCGGTCCGGCAGAGCCAGATGCAGCGGCTGATCCGATCTTCGTCCACCCCGATGTGCGCCGGATGCTGATGGACGCGAAGGCCTATACCGAGGGAATGCGCGCATTGGCGCTGTGGGGCGCGTTGCAGGTTGATCTGACGCATAAGGGCGCAAGTGATGAGGACAAGGCCAAGGCGGACCAGATCATCAGCCTGCTGACCCCGGTTATCAAGGGTTACGGCACTGACAAGGGGTTCGATGTTGCGGTCAATATGCAGCAGGTCTTCGGCGGCCACGGATACATTCAGGAATGGGGCATGGAGCAATTCGTCCGCGATAGCCGGATTGCGATGATCTACGAAGGTACCAACGGCGTGCAAGCGATGGATCTGTGCGGACGCAAGCTCGCCCAGAACGGCGGCGCGGCGATCCAGACTTTCTTCGCCACGGTGGATGAAGAAATCGCGGCGGCAAAGCAAAATGAAGCGCTTGCACCCTTTGCGGGGCAGTTGGACAAAGCACTGGGCGAGCAGAAGGCTGCGACCATGTGGTTCATGCAGAATGCGATGAAGAACCCGAACCATCTCGGCGCAGGCGCGCATCACTATATGCATATCATGGGCACTGTCTCGCTCGGCCTGATGTGGCTGCGCATGGCAACCGTCGCGCATGCCAAACTGGCGGGTGATCCCGAGGACAAGGCTTTCTACGAAGCCAAGCTGGCCACCGCACGCTATTACGGTGACCGCTTCCTGCCCGACGCCGGCGCACTGCGCCGCAAGCTGGAAGCCGGTGCGGATTCGATGATGGCCTTGGATGCGGACGCGTTCCAGACTGCGGCTTAAAGCCCAGTTCAAAGGTGACACCTGGATGACAAAGGTGACACCGTGTCGCCTTTGTTTTTCCCAGTTAAATAGCTATAAAACAATAGCTTAAGTGGAATCGGCGTATTGCTGTTGAAACAGGTGGCCCCGGGGGGCTATTTCAACAGTTTCTTCGCATAGGCCATTTACCGGTGGGGGCAGGCTCAAGCGGTGCATTCACCAGCATAAAGCACGGATTGCGCGTGTAGGAAAATGTCGTTGATTGTTAATTCAACGTTGCGGGCTTTGTGCGATTATTTTGAGCCCGATTTGGTCGTGAAAGGTTAAGGTCAGGGCGAATGTATTGATCTAGTTCAGGGCTAGAATCGAAGCTTGGCTACGCTTTGCTGTTGAGAGTCTTGTTGACATTTTACTCACGCAACTGTATTTAGAAAACAATCACTGAAAAGTGGTTGGAATATAAGTCCGCAACGACTTTGGTTAAATAGGTGCTGAAAAGGCCGTCTCTTGTCCACCTTGAGTGGGTTTGTTTGACTAGTTTTTGACACAAATAGTCCGAAGTTTGTTGCCTTTTTAACAAAGGAAGCAAACCAATGAAATCTCCCAAAAATGTAATTCGTTTTACCCAAGCTGATAGCCAATCAACAGGCCTAATCACCCGTGTGATCGGCTTTGTTCCAAGTCGACATCTCTATGTGCTATTCGACAATCCGACAATCTTAGATGCAAACCCCCGCAAGCCTAAGATCAATCGGGTGACTGGCGATATCATTGAAACACTCAATGAAACACCAGAACTATTTCACTTCAAATCAAAGGGATTGCTAATAGGCACGAGTTCTTATGAAGAGTTGCAGAGAAATCGCTATGCTCTTGATTTTCAGCCTAGCAATGCCGAAGGAATTCTCGACGGTGGGCACAACATGTTATCGATGGGCATATTTTTTCTTAGTAAGGTCATTGATGAGAGAGACTTAAGAAAAATCAAAACTTGGGACGATCTAATGGAGACATGGAATGAGTTCCGCGATGAATTAGACGAAGTCCGCGATGAATTTGATTTTCTTATTCCAGTTGAACTATTAATACCTACTGATGTGAAGCGCGAGACAATTGAACACTTTAACATTGCTCTTATAGACATCTGTGCAGCCCGTAATAACAATGCTCAACTCGCGGAAGAGGCAAAGGCCAACCAGAAAGGGTTTTACGAGGAGATACGGAAACGGTTTGAAAACAAAAATCCGGATTTGGCAGCACGAATTGAGTGGAAAACCAATGAATGGGAAGCGGACACTGCGCGCAAGGTAAAGGTGCGTGATTTGATCGCCATGTGTTGGGT
>JBATLU010000009.1:0-2417 GCA_049289475.1 Pontixanthobacter sp.
CTACTGACGCGAATTGGTCTGTCTATGGCTTCGGCCAGATGACGGTGGACCGTGACACTACACGCCAACGCAACAATCGCGGCGGTGTTGGCGGTAAAGTCGAAATCAGCGACAAGGTTTCTGCTTCCGCCGAAGTCTCGCATGGTGATGGCGGCCTCGGCGCGAATGTCGAATTGAGCCATCGCTATGGCGACGGGTCGGAAATGTATCTCGGCTATGGTCTGCTGACAGATCGCACTGATGTTGGCTTGGAGCCGCTTAACGCGCTTACGCAAACCAATCGCGGCACGCTGACTCTCGGTGCACGTCACCGCTTCTCCAGCGCGCTGAGCATCAATGGCGAGAATAAGATCGGACATGGCGGACAGGCACCTAGCGTGGTCCGCAGCTTCGGCCTCAATTGGGATCCGTCTGAACATTGGTCGTTCTCCGGTTCGTTCGAAAACGGACGGATTGATGACGCGCAAACCGGCGAGTTTAAGCGTACTGCTGCAACCATTGGCGTCGGCTACACTGACGACAAGGTTCAGCTAGCCACCAATGTCGAGGCGCGTTTCGAGGAAGGCCTCAACCGAGATCAGAGCGTCTGGTTGGTCCGCAATACCGCTTCGGTTGAAGTCAATCCGAACTGGCGCGCCCTAGGCCGCCTGAACTTCGCGATTGCCGATACCGAAACCAACGATGTGCGGCTTGCCGATTATATCGAGGGCACCGTGGGCTTCGCCTATCGTCCGGTGCTCAATGACAGGCTCAACCTGCTTGCGCGCTATACATATCTGCAAGACCTCGGCCCTGTCGGTCAGATCACCTCGGGTGGGGAAACTGCTGCGCCGAAACAACGCAGCCAGATATTCTCCATCGATGGCAATTTCGACCTGACCAAGACGCTGACTTTGGGCGCAAAATACGCTTTCCGCAAAGGCAGCGTCTCGCTAGGCCGCGAAAGCGATACATTCGTCTCGAGCAACACCCAGCTTGGCGTGTTGCGCCTCGATTGGCGCCTGGTGAAGAAGTGGGACTTCGTCGCGGAAGGTCACTATCTGACCAACGACGTCGCGGGCGATGACAGATGGGGCGGGATCGCCGCAATTTATCGTCACTTGGGCAACAATGTGAAAGTTGGCATAGGCTATAGCTTCTCGGACTTCTCTACCGACCTTGCCGATCAGAGCTATTCCAGCGACGGCGTATTCATCAACCTGTTGGGTAAATTCTAATCATTGAGAAGAGATCAAGCATGCGTAAAATATTATGTGCAACCATTCTCTCGGGGCTTGTGGGTCTTTCGGTTCAACCTTCGCTAGCCGCTCAGGTCGAGGATTTGACCTGCCTAGATGATCAGCTGGATGAGGGTCAACGAGCGGAAGTTGGCGCGCTGTTCGCCGAACAAACCGACGACCCGACCGACGACCGCGTGCCTGCCAAAGGCAGCGAGGCTGCGGCAGAGGATTTTGCCGTAGCGCTTGGAGGATGTGCCGACCGGTTCGAATGGAGCGAAGCAAAGCGCAGCGCCGCCGGACAATATCTGATTCAGCTCGGCGCATTAAGCAAAATCGCGGTCGCCAATGGACAAGATTGGTCGCGCGCGATGGAATCTTATGCTTCGTTTGGCCAGCGGTTGATTACGGATCAGGAAAAGGTGACCGATCACCAGCGCGCCATGATTGTAGCCGGGGCAAAAGCAAATGGCGTGCCTTCAATGGAAGGAGATGAGGGGGAAGATTCCCAGATTATTGCCTATATGCTGGCAAAAATTGATCTCGACTCCGCGCGTGAAAATTTTTGATAAATGAACGCAAACAGTGTTCCGCTAGGCGTTTCAGATTTTAAGAATTAAATTGTTGTTGAAGCTGTTAGTGTTGAAACAGCCAGCCAGTCTCTGACATCCGTTTCTACCGGTGTCGTCGAAGAAGGCGCTTATCCGCGGCCAATGAGAACTGGACATTCCGCTGCGGGCTCAGTTTGGCCGTGATGTATAATTCAATTGAATGGCAGCTGTTGGGGCGGAAGCGGAATGTCTGCTTGTTCCGTCAAAGGCTGGATAATATCTCTCGGGAGATTGCGGAATACCAGCAACCAAAGTTGCATAATTTACAATTTAGGGAGCCGCTTGACGACTGTGGATGACTGAATGATGGCGGTATCGACGGATGAGAATGGCAAGAAGCGGTCCATAACGGTTTCCAATTCCTGCACATCATGAACCACGGCTTTTGCCACAAAGCAGTCTTCGCCAGTAACATGATCCGCTTCAACTATTTCCGGAGTGTCGATCAGCATCTGCGCCACTCTCTTTGCCTCTCCCGGCAAAGCGCACAATCGCACATGTGCAGTGACACCGAGTCCAAATACGGTGGGATCTACATTGATAGTATAGCTGCTGATCGCGCCTGCATCTTCAAGCTTGTGAATGCGCT
>JBATLU010000010.1:0-5918 GCA_049289475.1 Pontixanthobacter sp.
CTGAGCGCTACAAGCTGCCATTTGGAACGAGACGCGAAAAGGTGCATATGCTCGGTAACGGCGTTTGCCCGCCCGTCATGAAGGCGATCGTATCGTCGCTTCATGCTTGAGTCAGCAAATGTCAATCGTTCCTGGGCGTGACGCGTGTGAGTGAACTGCGACTACGAGGCTTTCGAGCAATGAGCTACGTAATCGGAAAGTTGGCTTAAACCCGCTAGCCTCTGAAGCGCTCAATCCCAAAACAAAATTTGAGTGCGCGTAGATTCTCACCACTTTATCGCCGAATTGGAAATCGCGACTAGCCCACGCACTCGGGCTACGGGACTTCTTCGGTTCTGTCGAAATTTGCGCTGCAAGAACGAACGGTAACAATCCAGCCTTGCCTTGCGCTTCGTCACACGCAGCACGAATTTGAATCAGGAGCCAACAGGCAGCATTTTTTGCGTCAACCAACCGGTCACCTTGAAACCCGAAAGCCTTTAAGACTTCCTCCTGCGAATAGCCAAACTTGTCGATGAACCATTGCTCTTTGCTCCATGTCGCGAGCAGGGGTGAGGCTGATCCACGTTGTAAAGGAGAGAGACCGTGAATGAAGTCCAGGTGAACAAGTGTGTTTAATCTGGCGGTTGGGACAGCTTGATTCTGATTGTCGAATTCTACAGCACTATCCCAAATTTCTTGAGGAAATTTGGTCCGCTCGATGCGATCTGATAGCATTGGGACCAATGCTTCATTTACCGCCATGCCGGGATGCTTCCGAGCGGTCTCATCACCAGCAGAGCCGACGGCTAATTTCCCAAATGTCTGCCGCAGTCCCTCGGGACGAGCGCTGTCATCGTCGCCTGATGGCTCCCAAAGGTCAGTGGCCAGATCAGCAGCAGCATCAGCAACAGCCGACTCCCACCAGAGAAGCGCAGTCACGCCAGACCATTTCCCCAACGAATTCTGGATTTCCGCAATCAGGCTACCTTCAGCAATGAGATCGCCATTTTTCGGGTCAATAAAATTGTTCTTGTCAAGACAGATATATTCGATTGGTCTCTGACCCGGTTCAAGCGCTTGCAGATATTCTTGCAGCCCATCGACCTTATCGGGAAATTCAGTCCAGATAATCAGGACATAAGGGCCATGATTAGCCTTCAGCCCATCGGAGAGCATGCCTGCAATCACAGCAAGTTGCTGCTTCGTGTCTGCCGTCAGGGCGTCCGACAATAGATGCAAATCACAGAATATGACGCGGGCGTTCCGTAGCTGCCTCTCGGTTGGTCCCGCATCTTGAAAATGAAACGGCAGACAGGCTGAATCCAATTTCCCCAGCGCCTGCGCGAGCCCGCTAAGATGATGCAACTTGTCATCGATCAGGACGATCCGCGGAGATTGACCGATCATTTTTTCGGGAACACCAAAGCAATTACTGACCCATCAAATTCTTCCGGGAGTTCAACATCTCCTGGTTCTGGAAAGACGAGATATCCGCCCGCAAGCTGCATAACCATGTTTACATAATACAGGCCTAATCCCATGCCCTCAGGGCGCCTCGTGAAGAACGGTTCTGTCAGCGTGTCAGGATCGTCCTGAAACCCAGGACCGGTATCGGCAATAACAATCGCTGGCCCTTGCTCATAGTCGTCACTTCGCCCGAGATATATTCTGCGCGGGGTCTCCTCACCATCTTCCGCGCGCGATGGCCATCGTGTTCGGAGCCAGTAGAATGAATTATCGAGCAGATTGGTGAGAGCTCCAACGAGTAATCGGGTGTTCGCTTTGACCTGAAAGTCTTCTTGCTCCTCATGGAGAAGTGGCGAGACCAACGCCACGCGATGCTTTTTAAACCTTATCATGCTCGCCAACCGTGCCTTCGAAACGATATCCCGAGCGCTAACATTGGTCCGGTCATTTTGTCGTAAGAGACCCGAAATGCCGTTCAGGAGTTGCACCAGCTCTCTCGTGTCTTCCAATATTTCATCCATACCGGCACCGGCGGCAACACGCTTATGCAAGATGCTAACACCGTGCTGAACTTCATGAAAAACAGTTGCCAAGCCCAACCCTGATAGCCCTGCCTGAAGCATCGTTTCCCTTAACTCGGCATAATTCTTTTCAAGCTTTGCGATACTCGGTTCTAGGGTTTCGCCTACGCCGTGACGCTTGGCTAAACGCCGTAAATTTGCAATGGGATCTGTTATCTTATCGGCTTCGATCTGTGCTGGATCGCGGGTGGCCTTCCGTATCGCATCCTTATCAATTTTTCGTTCGGTTTCGAGAACACGAAGTGCCCCAGCTACCATCGCCTTGAGGCGGATGTAGGCGTCATTCTCGACAAAGCCCTCTCGATTTGTTTTCTCTGTTAGCCCGCTACTCGGCTGCATCTGAATCCGAACCGAGCCAAGTATGATGTTACGGCTTATACGAACGGTTGGTGTTTGAAACCTGGCATGATCCAGACCAAGCCAGTCATCGTCCTCTTCACCGTAATTGTAGACTCGCACGCCATCTCGATAGACCCGTACACCGCCGTTCTCGTTCAGGAAGCGGGTCAGCAGTTGCTGCTCGGTTAGCGCGCCGAGCACCTTCTTGTCTCGGTCATACACGTAGAATTCGCCGCGAATGGGGCCAATTCCGGCGATCATTTCCTGATCTGCGAAGGTTGTGTTCTTTGCCGCCGCATTATCGTCCAACAACTTGCTGGGAAGCAAAAGGCGCTCGTTCGGTGATGATGATTTCGTCCGGCCTTCAACCTTTTTCGAGAGATGTGGCGGCGGCTGAAATCGATAATTCCAATCGAAATTCTCTCCGTCAAATTGGAACGAGAATTTCCATATCGCCTGATCCATCATCATTGCGACGTCAGGAATGCCCTCCAATTCACTCTCACGACCGGGAGCCTTAAAATTGATCTCGAACTCAGCCGGTCCTTCAAATGGCGAGCAGATTGAGGTGATATCACGATAAAGCCGCCGTAGATCGCCACGAGACCAGTTAACGTCTCTTAGACTGGATACAACAATTCTCGTGCCGGTGCTTTTCCCGAGAAAAACCTTTGGATCGCGCTCGACAATCTCCACCCGGGCATCTTCAAGAAACTTGTTCTTGAGTATTGCGGGCCAGTCCAATCTGACAAAAATCTCTTTGTTTCCCTCGGCGCGGGTGGTGAGTTCAACTATGTTTCCGAGTCTATGCACTGCAAATCGGCCAACACCTTTATCTCCCATCGGAAGGCGGCCAAGATTTGTTCTGCGGTTTTCGCTCTTCTGGTCTCTTCGATGCTCGTGACCAGGCACAAACCAAATGTCGCGGATGATCTCCAGCGACATGCCGTCGCCGTTGTCTTCTACGGTGATGATAGGGTTTGCTGTGCCAAGGCCTTCCAGCGCAACTTTGACCTCCGTTGCATCGGCGTCGTATGCATTCTTAACGAGTTCAAACACCGCCAACCGCGGGCTGCGGATGAGTTGGTCACCTAACAGCTGCAGCATCCTCGCCCGCGGGCGGAAAGTGAATGACTCTGATTCCGGCATGTTCTTCTAAATGCTATCCCGCTCGTTAATTTAGTGCCCATTCGTAAAGAGATCGACACAGATTACCAGCGACGCTTCAGAATTCGATGCCTGTGATGTCGCATAGTGCTCCGTTGCTGCCCGGTTGCGAGGCCGTCGGTCCGCATTCCGTATCAATGACCCTGCAAGTTAGGCTGTTGCAGATCTGATGCCCCATTGGTGCCCCGCCGGAAGGCTTGACCTGCAAATCACATCTAAGTCATTGAAAAATGGTGGACGCACTAGGGCTCGAACCTAGGACCCGCTGATTAAGAGAAATTGGATTCGGCGTCTCGCGGTGGAACATGGAGTAACCTTGGGGCACATCGTGTCACCTATGAAGTCTATGATTTCCCTTTATTTTCCTACCTTTTCCCGGCAATATCCTGAGCAAGCTGAAATGGGGCATTACTTCCGATTTGCTGCACAGTTTGCTGCACACTTGAGGCTGCTATGGCTACAAAAAAATTCTCTGATCCGTGGCTCCGAGGGCTGAAAGCTGCTGAGCCTGGGTCTCGCGATGAGTGGATGGACGAAATCGAGGCTGGGTTGATCGTTCGCGTCAATCCGAAGCGCCGGGTGTCGTTTCTTCTCATGGCGCGATTTCCAGGAGGTGATGGCACAACGCTGCACGCTAGCCGGCGTGTTCTCGGAGATTATTGCCCGGCTGACGCGAAGGACCGCGTGTATGTCGTCGCTAAGGGCGTCTGTAGACTCACACTAGACGCCGCTCGCCAGAAGGCGCGCGAATGGAAGGCGATAATCGCCGAGGGTAGGGATCCCGGCAAACCTGAGGCTGAGGCTGAGGCTGAACCTGAAGTTGAATCAGACACCATCGCGTCGGTTTTCGCCGAGTATTTTAAGCGCCATGTTATGAAAGAGGGGCAGAAAGACGGTCGCGGCAAGCCACTCGCGCCGCTGCGGTCCGCCAGCGAAATCCAACGGATATTTGACCACTACATCTTCGCCGATCTCGACGGCAATGAGCGGTGGCGCGACCGTTTGATCGCATCCATCGCCCGGCGTGATGTGACTAAACTGCTCGATACGATCCAGGATGCCAGCGGTGCAACACAATCAGACGCGGTGCTCGCTCAGCTTAGCGCGATGTTCAATTGGCACGCCGCGCGTGATGATGATTTCGTATCCCCGATCGTGCGGGGGATGAAACGCACCAAGTCATCCGAGCGGAAGCGCAAACGTATCCTCAGCGACGAGGAAATCCGAATTTTCTGGCGAGCGTGCGAGACCCAAGGCACTTTCGGCGCTTTCTGTCAGTCATTGCTCCTGACGCTCCAGCGGCGTGAGAAATTGAGACTTATGCATCGGGACTTCCTCACGTCTGATGGTTTGTGGGCGATTCCGACCGAAGATCGTGAGAAGGGCAACGCCGAGTATATCAGGCTGCCTCCTATGGTTATGCAGATCGTTCGCAAGCAGCCTACTAGTGCAAGCGCTCCCTTTATCTTCCAAGGACGCTTGAAAGGGCCGATCAATGGCTTCACCAAGGACAAGGCGGCGCTCGATGCCAAGATGGAGGAGATCGCTGGCCATCCGATCCCGCATTGGGTGTTGCACGATTTGCGACGCACTGGAAAAACACTGATGATCCGATCTGGCGTCTCCCCGCACGTCTCCGAGCGGGTGATGGGGCATGTTATACCTGGCGTGGAAGGTGTCTACGATCAGTATGAGTATCTGGCTGAAAAGACGGCCGCCCTTAGAAAGCTGGCAGCGTTGGTGGCGCGGATTCTCAATCCGAAAGACAATATCGTTTCGCTGAAGCCCGGGCTTCGATCCAAATCGCTTACCAAGAAAAAGGCCTCGGGATAGATCGAGAACCCTTTGCCCATTACCTACGGGGATCGAACCGGATTTTGGGGACACTACAGGGGATCGGAGGGGAAATAAACCACTATTTTTCAATAGTCAGCTTGCCCTAGATTACCCTCCATTACCCTAAATGTGCCACGAAATGTGCCACGGAGCACGCCGATCCGTGGCGCTGAAAAGCCAGCTAACGCGTCGCATCTGAAAGTTCAAGCTAATGCGCTGGTTCGACGTCGCACGTCTTGTCAGGCGCTGATGAGCCACCGTGCCAATCTGCGGACGAGATCAGCGAAAATGTCTCGCGATGTTAACCACATCCATAGCGAATATCCCCTCATAACGACACATTGCCGCACGATGGAATTCGTGCATGATGCCCTTGGAACATTCCGTTCCATACAGTGGGGGACAATCAAGAGCGGGACATCGACGCGGTTCGCGCGATGATACTCGCGATGGGACGGAGAGCGATGCCCATGAAACACGATGCTCAAATTGAACCTATGCTGGACGAGCACGGTCGCCCAGCCGTTTTCGCGCCTCTTTGCAGGT
>JBATLU010000011.1:0-19560 GCA_049289475.1 Pontixanthobacter sp.
GCGCGGTGCGTTACGAGATGCGTAGTTCCCGCAGCACGGTCAAACTCTGCGCGCCGGGACAGGCCGCAATCAACCACCACACTCACCCCGTCGAGCGTCAGCGATGTCTCGGCAATCGCGGTTGCCAGCACAATTCTGCGCTGACCCGCCCGGTCTTGCTTGATCGCGGCACGCTGCGCAGCGGGATCGACCTGCCCATGAAGTGCTAAAACGGGCGTATCGGGCAGTTTGATGACCAAGCGTTCACGCACCCGTTCGATCTCGCGGACACCGGGCAGAAAAGCGAGCACGTCGCCTTCTTCCTGACGCCATGCGGTCAAAATCGCCTCGGCCATGCTGTCTTCGATCCGCATTTCGGGCCGCGCGCCGAGCCATTCGACGCGCAATTCATGTGCGGTACCTTCGCTTTCGATCACCGCCGCATCGCCGCCCATCAGCGAGGCAAATCGCTCTCCGTCGATGGTCGCGGACATCACACAGACACGCAGGTCTTCGCGCAAGATCATGCGGCTTTCGAGGGCAAGTGCAAGCCCCAGATCGCTGTCGAGATGCCGCTCATGCGCCTCGTCGAACAGCACCGCGCTTACACCGCGAAGCTCCGCATCCTCGACAATCCGGTTCACGAAAATCGCTTCGGTCATCACCACAATGCGGGTTTTGGCCGATTGTTTGCTGTCGAGGCGGGTCACATAGCCGACCGTCTCACCCGCGGTCTCTCCGAGCAATTCGGCCATCCGCTCCGCCGCCGCGCGCGCCGCGACCCGGCGGGGACTAAGCAGGATAATCTGCCCCATGCACCATGGCTGATCGAGCAGAGCGGGCGCGACGGACGTAGTTTTACCCGCCCCCGGCGGCGCTATCAGGACTGCCGCGCCCGCGCTGCCCAATGCTTCGAGCAATTCGGGCAAAACCGCATGGATGGGCAGAACCGCCAATGCAATTAGTCCCCTGTCCAACCAAATACGTCCTCTAGGCCAACCGAAAACAAGCGCGCTATGCGAAAACTGGTCTCAAGACTTGGAGAATATCGGCCCTGTTCAATCGCAATGATTGTCTGACGCGTGACCCCCACAGCATCGCCCAATGCTGCTTGACTCATCTGACCATGGGCCTCCCGCAGTTCTTTCACCCTATTGGTAATTGGTGGAGGCTTGGCCATGCTAGATAGCCCGCCTGAAGAGGAATATCTGGAAGCCATATTCAGCGATCTGAGCCAAGATCAAGGCACCAACCACATGATGGAACAGCATTATTCCGCTTGGATGAAAGATGTAGATGCCGCCCACCAGAACAATTGCTGTTGCAAGCGTAAGGCCAGACCAGTGCCCTGCGCGGGCTATCACAAGCTTCTCCCGCTCATCTGCCGCCGCCTGCGCCTCGCGTGGAGAGTAAATTGCCAGCACTATTTGTCCTGCAATTGCGAGCAAAATCACCATTAAAATATAGGGGATCAGCGGAGCCAATACGGGCGCTTCCGGTGTGCGAGCGACCAGCCAAGCATAAACCAAACCAGTTACAACCATGATCGCAGCCATGAGCCATGCAGATTTTTCTCTATGCGACATGCAAATATCCTCGTGTGTTAAAAATATTTAACACATCTAAGTCGCGAAATTCTTCATGTCAAATATTTTTAACAGTAGCGTTCAATACCCGCGTGCCACTGCGAATTGTGCTGCCTCGGCCATGGCCTGCCGCGCTTTGCTGTCGGGAAAGATCGAAATTGCATCGATCGCCCTGTGCGCGAAATGCTGTGCCCGCTCGCGGGTTGCCCGCACCGCATCATATTTGCGAATCAGTTCGATGGCATATTCGAGTGCGGCATCATCCGATTTGATACCTGAGATGGCATCTTTCCAGAATTTGCGTTCGGCTTCATTTCCGCGCGAATAGGCCAGAATTACCGGCAGGGTCATCTTGCCCTCGCGGAAATCGTCGCCCTGATCCTTACCCATTTCGGCTGCGTCGGAATCATAATCGATTGCATCATCAACCAGTTGGAAGGCGATACCTAGGTTACGGCCATAATCGTCGAGCGCGCGTTCCTGCACCTCGTCGCATTCTGCCACCACGGCTGCGATCCGGCTGGCAGCCGCGAACAGAGCGGCCGTCTTCGCGCCGATGATATTCAAATACCGCTCTTCGCTCGTTTCAATCTGACGCTGCGCCGTCAACTGATCCACTTCGCCTTCGGCGATGATGGCGCTGGCGCCGGAGAGGATTTTGAGGACCTTCAGGCTGCCATCCTCGGTCATTAATTCAAACGAGCGACTGAAGAGAAAGTCGCCGACCAGAACGGTCGCAGGGTTACCGTAGATGATATTGGCCGCGGCCTTGCCGCGCCGCAGGTCCGAACCATCAACCACATCATCATGGAGCAAAGTAGCGGTATGGATAAACTCGACCGCCGCCGCCAGCTTGTAATGGCGCGTGCCACTATATCCTACCAGTTCAGCACCGGCGAGCGTCAGCATCGGACGTAGCCGCTTGCCGCCGCCGGAAATCAGATGCCCGGCAAGCGCAGGAATGAGCGGAATTTCGCTCTGCATCCGGTCAAGAATTACCGCATTAACAGAATTCATGCCTTGCGCGGTCAGCGCCAGCATCGGATCGAGCGTCGGCCGCTTCAGCGGCAGGGGAACGACTTGGGCAGTCATGATGACAGCGCACATGACGGGGCCGCGCTGGATTGGCAAGTAACAACCGGCATAGAAACGCGGTTAAACACATGATATGCGAGCTGGTGATGCAAGAATCTGACACCGACCCGCAGCTCGCCAGCTATCGCCGTTCAATCGATAATATCGATGCGGCGCTGATCCACATGCTGGCAGAGCGTTTCCGCATTACCCAGGCCGTGGGTGAATATAAGGCGCGGGTCACACTTCCACCAGCCGATCCGGGACGCGAGGCGCGGCAAGTCGCCCGGCTAAGAAAGCTTGCTGAGGAAGCGCATCTGGACCCGGAATTCTCTGAAAAATTCCTTCGCTTCATCATCGACGAAGTCATCCGCCATCACGAACAGGCGCAGCGCAGCTAAACCAAGCTAAACCGGCTTTATCATTCATCCTGTTTGCGAACCCGCCCTTCATTGCGCGGGGTTGGACGCGATACCGCACGAGGTGCAGGCTCAACCGGTGCTGGTGCCGATCTTGGCGCTGGCGGCGTTGCAACCGGTTGCGCTGATTGAACGCGTTGCACCTGGCGTGGCGGCGCTGAGGTAACCGAGGGCGGCGAAACGGCTGGTTGACGGCGCGGTCCGCCTTGCACCGCAGTACCAGGATTAGAGCGATCAGCAGGGCGTACGCCGCCATTTAAGCCGCGGATCACAGCTGCAGGTGGTGCCGTTGTGATATCTCGTGGAGCACCTCGACGCGTCGATCTGTCTTCATTCCGTTGTCCGCGACGGTCGGGATTGCCGGCTTGCGCCGAACCGTCCTGCCGCTGACTAGAATTGCCGTAAGCCGGATTACCACCGGTTTGGCCTTGATAATTGCCTTGGCGTTCTCTCCTATCGCCATCGCGCCGACCTTCTCCGCGATGGTGCTCTCCGCGCTCTCCCCGCTGTCGCTGGTCACGGTAAGTGCCATCACCACCGCGCCGGTAACCGTCCCAATTGGCCCGCGCTTGATGCTGGCCACGGCGGCCCTCCCAATAGCGGCGGTGTCCGTCGTCCCATTGGTGGCGTGTGCCGTAACGGTCATAAATGTAGTATCCGACACCGGGATAGTAATAGTCATCATACCAACCGTAATAGCCGGTGTCATAATAGGGATCGTAATAGCCCGAACCATAGCCGTCGTAGCCATAGTCACCATAGATCGCACAGCCACCGAGAGAGAAAGTAGCCGCAGCCAAAAGTGCTGGTTTGAGAATTGAATGCTTCACGAAAACTATCCCTTCGGGAATCGGTTAATTATGGCAAGTTTATCGGTGAAGCGTTTTGAACCATAGATGAACTGAATCTCCGGCGTTACATCACGCGCGGCAGGCTCAATTTCACCAGCAACCCGCCGAGATCCTCGCTTTCATCAAGTGTGACCCCGCCGCCATAGATTTCCGCCACATCGCGGACAATAGCGAGGCCAAGCCCGGTTCCGGGTTTGCCGGTATCGAGCCGCGCGCCGCGGTCGAAGATTTCGATCCGTTTGTCTTCGGGAATGCCCATCCCGTCATCCTCAACCCAGATCACACATTGGCGCGCCTCAGGTTCGGCATCGACGGTCACGAACACACTGCCGCCGCCATATTTGGCGGCATTTTCGATCAGATTACCCAGAATTTCGTCCAGATCCTGCCGTTCTATAGCGACCTGTGCTTCACGATTGCCATCGATGTCAAACCGGACCGATGGATACAGCCTTTCGACTGCGCGGCGCACCGCCTCCGCGCTGTCGCAAACCGGTGTTCGCGCCATCCCCACAGCGCGCCTGCCGACCGCCCTCGCCCGCGCAAGATGGTGGTCGACATGACGCCGCATGGTGGTCGCCTCACGGATCACTGTATCGGGCAAATCGGGCGCGCGCGCGGTTGCAGCATTGTTGACCACGGTAAGCGGGGTTTTGAGCGCATGCGCGAGATTGCCCGCATGGGTGCGCGCTTCTTCTGCTTGTTTCTCCGAATGCGCGAGGAGCATATTAAGCTCTTCAACCAGCGGCTGAACCTCGAGCGGGAGCGGATCGGTTACGCGGTTGGTGCCGGTTGTGCGGATGCGCTGGATCGCCATCCGGATACGGCGCAATGGGCGCAGACCATAATAGGTCTGTAAAGCCGCCATGGCGAATAGTCCGAGGCCCAAAACCGCAAATGACCATGCGAGGATTGAGCGGATTTGCCTGATCTGGAGATCAAGTTCCTCCCGCGCGGAGGCGACGGCAAAAGTCCACCGCGTATCGCTGTCGGGCAGAACGACCGTGCGCTCGACAATCCGTAAGGGCTCGTCCGTAAATTGCACGCTATCGTAAAAATGCGGCTCATCATCATTATGCGGCGCTTGCACAGTCAGCGAGCGGTCCCACAGCGATTGCGACGGTTTGGATTCGAGCGAGAGAGACCCGAAATCCTCCTGATCTTCGCCGTTAATCTGCCAATACATCCCGCTGTTCGGCTGGAGAAAACGCGGTTCGCCCAGCGGCCTACTAAAATAGACTTCACCATCGGGGCCGATTTCGGACACCACTATCATCGTATTGAGCAGATAGCCGAGTTGGCCGTCGAAATTGTCTTCTACCAATTTGGTCAGCGTCCGGTCGAGCGCGAATCCACCGGCGAGAAGCAGCACAGCAATCCATCCCGCCGAGATCACCATCATACGGCGCGAAAGACTGCCGGTATTGCGCGATCCCAAAGTATCGCCCTTGGTCACGGAATCCAGCGGTGCGCGCCTTTCAGCAGTGATATCTGCTTGCGGCGCGTTCATTTTACGATGCCCGCGGAGCTTCGTCAGGATCGTCGAGGCTATAGCCGAGTCCGCGGATTGTGGTGATGACATCGGCACCGAGCTTCTTGCGGATGCGCGTCACAAACACTTCGATCGTGTTCGAATCGCGGTCGAAATCCTGATCGTAAATATGTTCGATCAGTTCGGTCCGGCTAACAACCTTGCCCTTGTGATGCATCAGATAGCTGAGCAGCTTATATTCTTGCGCGGTCAGTTTCACCGGCTCGCCCGACAAGGTCACCCGGCCCGAACGTGTGTCGAGCCTGACACCGCCAGCGGTAAGTTCCGACGAGGTGTTGCCCGAGGCGCGGCGGATCAGCGCCCGCAGCCGCGCGATAAGCTCTTCGGTCTGAAACGGTTTGGCCAGATAATCATCAGCCCCGGCATCAAGGCCGGCAACCTTGTCCGACCAGCTGTCGCGCGCAGTTAGGACCAGAACCGGAAACGTCCGGCCTTCTTTGCGCCACATGCCGAGCACGGTCAGCCCGTCAATTTCGGGCAGGCCGAGATCCAGAATAACCGCGTCATAATTCTCGGTCGAACCCATGAAATGACCGTCTTCGCCATCGGTCGACAAATCGATTGCATAACCATTCTGTTCGAGAGTGGATTTGAGTTGCTGGCCGAGCGTTGGCTCATCCTCGACAATCAGAATTCTCATGCTGCCTAATTCCCCTGACATTGACACCGGATTTTAGCCGGAAATTGTTTCGCGTGATAAGTGGGCTTTTGTTGCAAACGCGTCAACTCGCCTGACGCCTGGCCGAAGACGCAGCGGGTTAGCGGCTGCGACGAAGCACCTTGCCGGTTCGCGCATCGACATCGACAAATGTCACTCGGCCATCTTTAATGAATTTCAGCCGGTATGCCATTGCTACCGAATCATAGATCGGTCCGAGATATTCATAGCCTTGCGCCTTCAGCGGATCGGCTACCCGGCGCTCGATATCACGCAATGAAATCAGATTGCCCGCCTGCATTTCCTTGCGCGCTTCACCCTGGTCAAACTGGTTCTGCGCAGAAATCGGTGTTCCGGCAAGGCCGGTTGCAAGCAGGGTAGCGGCGAGCGCGGGAGAGAAAATCCGTTTCATTATGTGTCTCTGCCTAGTCGCGGAGCATTGAACAAGATGTGAATACACCGCATCCCCGCCGTTCAGCTAAACCCGCTCACTTCACCATTTCATATTTTACGGTAACGGTAACACCGGTTCCGATCAGCCCGGGTTGAACCGGTGTGCTCGCGCCAGACCCAGCATCCATCTTGGCCATCGTGCGCAGCATTGGCTCGGGGCCGCTTGATGCAACAAATTCGCTGACTTCGAGCAAACGGATGTCGCCATATCCGGCCCATCCAGCATATTCCATCGCCCGTTCGCGTGCCGTCTTCATTGCCGCTGCGCGTGCCTGCGCCTTGGCGGTAGTGTCATCATTGACCGAGAAACTCGGCCCACCAATATCGGTAGCGCCGGCAGCGACCAGAGCATCAAGCACCGGCCCGGTCCGTTCAATTTTGCGCAAAATGACGGATACCCGATTTGACACCGAATAGCCTCTGAAAATCTGCTGCTGGCTGTCGCGGTCATAATCATAGCGCGGGTTGAGGCTGATACCCGATGTCTGGATGTCTTTTTCGTCAATCCCGAGCGCCTTGATCCGCGCGATCACTGCGGTCATTTCATTCGCATTGATCTGCATCGCCTCGACCGCAGTTGTGGCTTCGGAAGTTACCCCTGCGCTGATTGTGGCAATATCAGGCTCCGCCTTGACCGATTCAGAAATGGTCAATTCGACAATCGGCCCGCTCGACTGGATCTGGATTTCCCCGGCGGCAACCGGTGATGCAGCGGCAGATGCCGCGAGTGCGCCAGCAGTGAGAGTGAAAAGAGTACGATTCATAAGGTATCTCCTAGTTGGCGTTCCACTTAGGGCATGCCAGCTTGAGGTCAAATGAACCACGCTTCACACCGAGCGGTGATCCGGCTAGAAACCGGCGGTGATTGCATGGGGGATAGCAAGTCATGGTAAGAGCGTTTTTGATCCTGGCCGCGTGTCTGTGGAGTGCTGGCACTTCAGCTCAAGACGGAATGGAACCCGTCCCCGCACGGCAAAGCGGCGAAGGTTACGGCCCTTACGGGACGCTGGTGATCAAAGGCGCAACCATGATCGACGGCACCGGCGCCCCGCCTGAGGGCCCGGTCGATATCGTAATCGAAGGCAACCGGATCAAATCCATCATTCGTGGCGGCGGCAGCCAGATACCGATGCGCAGCAATGACCGGGTGATAGAGGCTGGCGGAATGTATGTCATGCCCGGTTTCGTCGATGTTCACGGCCACAATGGCGATCCGGACAAAGCGCCAAATCCCTCATATGGATATAAATTGTGGCTCGCCCACGGCGTTACGTCTGTTCGCGGGGTGTCGTTCGGCTTTGGGCCGGACTCATCCGATCTTGACGACAAGCGCCGCAGCGCCGCCAACACGATCGTTGCTCCGCGCCTGTTTGCCTATGCCGTACCAGGTGACAAATGGCCCGGCGGAGAAGTCGATACACCCGCCAAAGCACGCGAATGGGTACGCTGGATCGCTGGGGCGGGTTATGACGGGGTAAAATTCTTCAACACCGAAGCGCCCGACATCATGGCCGCCGCGATAGATGAGGCGAAGAAGCAAAACCTCGGCACGGTCGCGCATCTGGGGCAGCGCGGCGTAGCGCAGGTGACCGCGCGCAAGGCGGTCGAAATGGGGCTTGGCGGGGTCACCCATTTCTACGGCCATATGGAATCGCTGCTGAAAGACGGCGCGCTGGTCCGCTATCCCACCGACTATAATTACCTCGACGAACAGTCGCGCTTTTCAGAAGTCGCGCAGCTTGCAAATCAGATCGTCGAGCCGGGCAGCAAGCCTTGGAATGACTATGTCGATTTTCTGGTCGAGAGCAAAGTCACGCTTAGCCCGACCTTCAACATCTATTCCGCATCGCGCGATGTCATGCGGGCGCGCAACGCCGATTGGCACGCGAAATACACCCTGCCCTCCATGATGAATTTCTACGAGCCGAGCCTGACCAATCACGGCAGTTACTACCACGACTGGTCGACCACCGACGAAGTCGCTTGGCGGCAATTCTATGTGCCATGGATGCGGCTGACCAATGATTTCAAGAACAAGGGCGGCCGCGTCACGGTCGGTTCCGATCCGGGCTATATCTACCAGACTTGGGGCTTTGCCTATATTGGCGAATTCGAGATGCTTCAGGAAGCAGGCTTCTCCCCGCTCGAAGTCATTCAGGCAGCAACGATGAACGGAGCAGATGAAATCTATCAGCCCAAAGGCGTTGCCGCACCCTTCGGGAAAATCAAAGTCGGCATGCTCGCTGATCTGGTTATTGCGCCTGAAAATCCGCTCGCCAATTTCAAGACGCTATACGGCACAGGCCATCTGCGGCTCAACCGCGAAACCAATGAACTGGAGCGGGTCGGCAGGGTGCGCTGGACGATCAAGGATGGCATTGTCTATGACGCGCATAAATTGCTCGAAGATGTGGCCGCAATGGTTGACGCAGCGCGCTAACCGCTTGCGGCCCAGCTAGGAGTGACCTAACGCGCGCCTCCTATGGCGCAACCACCAATCCTCAGCTGGGAAGGCCTCGGCCTGCAACAAGGCGGCCGTTGGCTGTTCGGCGGCCCCGGTACAGAGGGGCTGAACCTCCATGTCGGCCCGCGCGACCGGCTCGCGCTGATCGGGCGCAATGGCGCGGGCAAGACCACTCTGTTCCGCCTGATCAACAATCAGGTCGATGCCGATTTGGGTGAACGCAAAGTCAAACCCGGCACGCGGATTGTGGTGTTGGAACAGGAACCCGATTTCACCCCATTTGCCACGCTGATGGATTTCGCACTGGCCGGCGACCACCCCCCCGCGATGCATGAAGTAGAGGCGATTGCGGGACAGCTCGGCATTGATATGACAACCGAGGCCAAGGGCGCGAGCGGCGGCGAAAGGCGGCGTGCGGCCATAGCCCGCGCGTTGGCGCAAGACCCCGATTTGCTGCTGATGGACGAGCCGACCAACCATCTCGATCTGGCAGCCATCGAATGGCTCGAAAGTTGGCTCGAACGCTACAAGGGCGCGTTTATCGTCATCAGCCACGACCGGACATTCCTCAAACGCCTGACCAATGCCACCATCTGGCTCGACCGCGGGCTCATCCGCCGCAAGGACATCGGTTTTGGCGGATATGACGCATGGGAAGAGCAAGTCTATGCCGAGGAAGCGCGCAACGCGCACCGGCTCGACGCCAAGCTGAAGATCGAGGCGCATTGGCTCGAACGCGGCGTTACCGCACGTCGTAAACGCAACCAAGGCCGGCTCGAGAAACTGTGGGAAATGCGCGCACAACGCGCCGCAATGATCAATCCGACCGGCACCGCAAAACTGGGCCTCGCGGTGGACGACAGCAGCAAAAGCAAAGCCGTCATCGTCGCGGACAAGGTCAATAAATCCTTCGGCGACCGCAAGATCATCCGCGATTTCTCGCTCCGTATCCAGCGCGGCGACCGGATCGGTGTGGTCGGATCAAACGGTGCGGGCAAAACGACATTGCTCAAATTGCTGACCGGTGAACTCGCTCCCGATGATGGCACAGTAACGGTGGCCAAAACACTCACGGGCATCGTCATTGACCAGCAACGCGCAATGATGACGCAAGACAAGACCGTGCGCGAAGTGCTGGCCGAAGGCGGTGACTGGGTTGATGTGCGTGGAACCCGCAAGCATGTGCAGGGCTATCTCAAGGAATTCCTGTTCGATCCCGGTTTGGTCGATACCAAAGTCGGGACGATGTCGGGCGGTGAACGCTCGCGCCTGCTGCTCGCCCGCGAATTTGCGCGCGAATCCAACCTGCTGGTGCTGGACGAGCCGACCAACGATCTTGACCTGGAAACGCTTGATCTGTTGCAGGAAGTGATTGCCGATTACGAAGGCACCGTGCTGATCGTCAGCCACGACCGTGACTTCCTCGACAAGACCGTCACCATCACGCTCGGCCTCGATGGCAGCGGATTGGTCGATGTTGTCGCAGGCGGTTACGAGGATTGGGAGAAAAAGCGCGCCGAACGCACGATCAGCGGCAAACCTAAAGCAGGCAAAAGCGATGCCGCCACCGAAACCCCGCCGCCGCGTCCCGTCAAAAGCGCCAAAATCAGCTACAAGGATCAGCGCGATTACGAATTGCTGCCCGCTCGGATCGAGGAGTTGGAACTGGCCATAGCGCGCGGCGAGGAAATTCTGTCGGACCCGCAGCTCTACGCCGCGGACCCGCAGAAATTTGCCAACATCAGTCAAGGCATCGAAAATGCCCGCGCCGAGAAGGACAAGGCAGAGGAGCGGTGGCTAGAATTGGCGGAGGTGGTCGAGGGGTGACCGGGCAATTGCGTGCTAAATTCATAATGCCCAATCAACCAATCCGATAGAAATTTGCTACCCGCTCAAGCGCCAGTTTCAAAACCAACTTTCCGCTCCGCGCTGGCCATTGCAGGCCCTTCTCGGCATCGGGTAACCCCTCTCCCGCGCATACGACGCGCCATAAAATGTCGGACAATCCGCTTCCCGCCTCTACCAACGCACCATCGAACCGCGCCTTTGCCGCAATCTGGCGTTCGGTCGGGGAAAGTCCGCCATCGCTGCCCTGTCCCCTTATCCGCACTGCATCCCACCGCATCGTTACGCGAGGGCTAAGCTGCGCGCGCTCCCAATCAGCGCGGAGCCGCTCGCCAGCGTCGAACAGGCGGTCATCGATATGGCCGCGCGCGTGGAGCCACGACAAAGGCGATTCCGCGACATTGACCTTCACGCTGCGCCGCCGCGCGCGCTTTACTCCGCTGCTTCGCGGACCTTCGCTGGTCAATTCGCGCTCTATGAAATGCCTACGCATATTCGTTTGCCCCTTCGGATAATTGCGAATCACACCTTGCCAAAAGAGATGGTTTGTAGGAAAGTAGAAACCAATATGGTTCAAAACAGGATATTGGCATGATCAACCGCATCCGTGACATTCGCAAAGCCAAGGGGTTTACGCTCGCCGATTTGGCCGAGGCGTGCGAACCGCCAACCACCGCGCAAACAATCGGACGGCTGGAAACCGGAATGCGCAATCTTTCGATCAAATGGATGGACCGGATTGCCGCCGCGCTGGAAATCGACCCGCAGGCGCTGGTCAGATCGGACCAAACATCCAACCCACAAATCGTCGCCAACTTGACCGATCAAGGCCCGGAGGCTTTGGCCAAGCCAGCTGATGCCGTGATGCCAACCGAAATCGGCGGAGACGCCCCGCAGATGGCGATGAGCGTGCAGGCCAGCGCGGGCGAATACCGGGCCGGTGACCAAGTGTGGTTGCGCCAACTTGATCCGGCCGAAGCAGCCCGCGCAATCAACCGTGATGTGCTTGTCCCGCGCAAGGGCGGACGGTTCTATTTCGGCCGCTTGATTGACCGGCAAGGGACTCTGGTCGGCATTCTACCACCCGGCCTGGGTCAAAAACAGCAAGTGGTTGATGATCCCGCCTGGATTGCGGTCGCAGAAATGTTGGTCCGTCCGCTATGAATAGGCCGCGCCGATTGTTGTCGATATCGACGCTCTATCCCAACGCACATACGCCGCGTTTTGGGACTTTCGTCGCGCGCTCGCTCGAAGCTCTGGCCAAGAGCGGTGATTGGGATGTCACAGTCATCAATCCGATCGGCGTGCCCCCGATTGCGTTTGGAAAATACAAGCCTCTGGCCGCAGCAGCGACAGACGGGACCGAACATGGCGTTAGTGTCCACCGCCCCAAATTCACCCTGATCCCCAGCGTTGGAACGCGGATCAATCCCGGCGTGATCGCGCGTAAGATACTGCCGCTGGTGCAGCGCCTGCATGCCCAAAATCCATTTGATCTGGTCGATGCGCAATTCTTCTATCCCGATGGTCCCGCAGCAGCGTGGATCGCGCAAGAATTAGGCCTGCCATGCTCGATCAAGGCGCGCGGGTCGGACATCAATTTCTGGGGTGGGAAAGGCTTCGCGCTGGAACAGATGCTTGAGGCCGCCGATAGGGCCGATGGACTGCTGGCAGTTTCGCAAGCCTTGGCGCGAGACATGTCCGCGCTTGGCATGGATTACAACAAGATCACCCTGCACTACACCGGGCTCGACCGTGACCGGTTTCGTCCTTTGGAAAACGTCGGGCTCCGCTCAATGCTCGGCCAAAGCCTGAACCTAGAATTGCCAGAGGGAAAACCTTTGCTCGCCTCGGTTGGCGCATTGATAGAACGTAAGGGGCAAGACCTTGCCATTGGGGCGCTGGCTAGCATCCCTGGCGCACAATTACTGATCGTCGGAAAGGGGCCGGATGAGCAGCATTTGCACAACCTAGCGCGCGATATGCGGGTCGAGGAGCGGGTTCATTTTCTTGGCTCGGTCGATCACGATCTTTTGCCGGTGATCCTGTCTGCAGCGGACATTATGGTCCTGCCATCCGCCAGTGAGGGACTCGCCAATGCATGGGTCGAAGCGCTTGCCTGCGGCACGCCATTGGTCATTTCGGACGCCGGCGGCGCGCGCGAATTGGTTACGTCACCCGAGGCAGGCTTGATTGTCGAACGCACACCCGAGGCGGTGACCGCCGGAATTAAACAACTGCTCGCAAACCCGCCTGCGCGCTATGCAGTCGCAGCGACTGCCGACCGGTTCAGTTGGGAAGAACACGCCCGTCTGCTTGGCACCTATTACAACCGCCTCGTCGGGCGCTGATAATGGACAGGCGGCCCAGATCAGGGCACGCTTAGGCCTCTCCGCGTGCTTTCCGGTCCTGCTTTTCCGCCACCGTCTCATCGGGCACAAAGCTGTTCGAATTGACCCCGAGCCAGATCAGGATCGGCGCCGCCATATAGACCGAGCTATAGGTACCCACGAACAGACCCAGCGTAATCCCCGCGACCATGCCGAACAGGCTGGCCGGGCCAAAGAACAGCAGCGGGATCAGCGCAATCAGCAGCGTCAGCGATGTCATCACCGTCCGCGCCAAAGTTTCATTGACCGACAGATCGAGCAATTCGGGCAGCGGCATCTTACGGTATTTCTTCAGATTTTCACGGATACGGTCGTAAACGACGATCGTATCATTGAGCGAATAGCCGATGATCGCAAGAATTGCAGCGATGATTTGCAGGCTGAATTCCATCTGGAATAGAGCAAACATACCCAGCGTCAGCGACACGTCATGCGCCAGCGCAAACAATGCGCCGATACCGAACTGCCATTCGAACCGGATCCAGATGTAAAGCGCAATTGCCAGCATTGCGGCAAGCAGTGCCCCCACCGCTTTCTGGCGGAACTCGCTAGCGACCTTACCCGAAACGGTGTCATTACCGTCGCGGCGAACACCTTGATATGTCGACTCGATCGATTTGATCACTTCGTTGCCGATGGCGGTCGCGGCACCGGGCTTGTCCTCTGTACCAGCAGGCAAACGGACGCGGATCGACACCTGATTTTCCGCACCGAAGCGCTGGATTACCGGATCGCCATAACCGAGGCCGCCAATCTGCTCACGCAGGCTGGCTATCGGGGCTTCTTTGTTCTGCTCGAAGGTTAAGCGCACTTCCTGTCCACCGGCGAAATCGACGCCGTAATTCAGGCCCTGCGTGAGCACGAGCGCCCAACTGGCTATCATCAGGATAACGCTGACGACGTAGAAAGGTATCCGCAGTCGCAGGAATTTGATGTTCGTGTCATCGGGGACAAGTTTTAGCAGTCGCATAATCTATACTCCCCTCAAACGTTCAAATCTTGCGGACGCGCTTTGCGCAGCCAGTCGGCCACCCACATCCGGGTCAATGTTACGGCGGTGAACACCGAGGTGAACAGGCCGATGATCAGCACCACAGCAAAGCCGCGCACTGGCCCTGAACCGAACAGGAACAGCAGCACACCGGCGATGAAGTTGGTGATATTCGCATCGTAGATCGCGCGGCTGGCTTCTTTGTAGCCATTCTCCACCGCAGCTACGACGCGGCGCCCGCGTTTTCGTTCTTCGCGTATTCGTTCGTTGATCAGCACGTTGGCATCCACCGCCGCGCCGATTGTCAGCACGAATCCGGCAATGCCTGGCAGGGTCAAGGTGGTATTGAGCAGCGCCATAATGCCGAGCAGCATCAGCACGTTAAACACCAGCGCAATCGTCGCGTAGATACCGAACCGGCCATAGCTGAAGATCATGAGTGCAATCACGGCGGCAGAGCCGATCATCATAGCGAGCAGACCGCTCTTGATCGAATCGGCACCCAGATCGGGGCCGACGGTCCGCTCCTCGACAATCGTCAAATCAACCGGCAACGCGCCCGATTGGAGCGAGATCGCCAGCGCATAGGCTGTTTCGGTGGTGAAACTGCCCGAAATCTGGGCCGAACCGCCATAAATCGCTTCGTTGAATACGGGTGAGGAAATGACCTTTCCATCGAGAATAATCGCGAACTGCTTGCCGACATTCTCGGCGCTCAACTTGGCGAATTTGGCACCGCCCTGCCCGTCAAATTTGATGTTCACGACCGCCGAATTGTCACGCGAATCGACCCCGGCCTTGGCCTCGGTCAGCGAGTCGCCTTGAATGCCGCCCAGCCGGACGACAGGAATCGAAAGACCCTGCTGCGGTGTCCCGTCAGCATAGGGAAAAATCTGAATCCCCGGCTTGGTTTCGATTTCGCTGGCGGGCGCCGCAATCGCGTTGGGCGCAACCAGTTTAAATTCCAACTTGGCAGTCTGGCCAAGCAATTCCTTGAGCTGTTTCGGATCCTGCAAGCCGGGAACCTGCACCACAATTCTGGTGTCGCCCTGGCGGATAATCGTTGGTTCACGGGTCCCCAATGCGTCGATACGCTTGCGGACAACTTCGGTCGCGCTGTCCATCGCCTGCGTCACTGCTTCCTGCGCGCCTTCGTCGGTTTGCGTCAGCACGAAGCGCGAGCCATCGACAATATCGAGCGTCCATTCGGCGGTCACGCCCTGCCCGTTGATCATCGGCAGCAAGGCTTCGCGGGCACGGTCAACATCGCTGGCACTGCTCAGCATAAAGCGCAATTTGCCGCCCTGCGTCGAATAATCGCCTGCGCGGATACGCGGTTCGGCATTGCGAAACGCCGCGCGCACCGCTTCGTCCATATTCTCCAGCCGCTGAGCCTTGACCTGATCGGGGCTTGCCTCGAGCAGAATGTGGCTACCGCCGGCAAGGTCGAGACCGAGATTTACAGTCGGATCGGGCAAAGCGTCTGGCCAACTGATGTTGGCGGTCGCAAATAGCGAAGGGATCGCTGCAGCGCCCAAGAGCAAAGTCAGCCCCCAAAGCCATATCCGTTTCCAGCGTGGAAATTCGAGCATATCGGCAATCCTGTCCTAAATCTGGCCCGTCCTAAACCTAGTCAGTCGTTGGCGGCGAGGCCGGCTGGCGGGATAATATCGCCAATCGTATTCTTGACCGCCTTCACCCGCACGCCCTGCGCAAGTTCAATATCGACGTAATGATCCTCAACACGGACAATTTTGCCAACCAGCCCACCTGCGGTGACGACTTTATCGCCCTTCTTCAGCGACGCGACCCTATCCTGATGTTCCTTATGCCGCTTGGTTTGCGGGCGGATGATCAGCATCCAGAAAATTACGCCAATGCCGAGGTACGGCAAAATCATCAGCCATTGCGGCGCGCTTCCAGCGGTTGAAGCTGCGGATAGGAGGTTGAACATCGTAGAAGCCTGTACCTTGTCACTAACGGATAAATCCGGAACATTGGAAACGCGGCGAAATGCGCGGCCCCCGTCCCTGCTTGGCAATAAGTGGGCGCGCCTAGCAGCAATGCAAGTGGAGAGCAACGCGCCATAATCATGATCGCGTGCAACAGATGTTGCCTTAATTTTCGACCGGCCCTATAGGCGCGCCCTCCACTGATCGGGACGTGGCGCAGTCTGGTAGCGCACTATACTGGGGGTGTAGGGGTCGGAGGTTCGAATCCTCTCGTCCCGACCAGTGGAAGATATCCCAAATTTCCGGCGCATTAAATCGCGATTGTATCGCGGTTCTCGGACATTAACTTCCGCATATGCTGGATTGAAGTTCGGCCACGAACCATTTAGTCACTAATTATTTTCCTACACTAACCTGTTTGGTTATCGAATTGCGACTCGGAATTTTCACGGAGATCGCACATGGCACTTATCGAAACCCTCATTGGCCCCATCGCATCGCTGATTGACAAGATCATTCCTGACAAGGAAGCGCGCGCCAAGGCCAAGCTCGAACTGCTCGCGCTGGAGGGGTCGCAGGAACTCAAATCGATAGAAGCGCGCCTCGCCGCCATCGTGGCAGAGGCCAATTCCGCAGACCCGTGGACCAGCCGCGCCCGCCCCAGCTTTCTCTATGTGATGTATGTCTTGCTGTTGACCGCCTTGCCGATGGGCATCCTCGCCGCCTTCAGCCCCGCCACCGCCAAAGACATCGCATCGGGCATGAATGCCTATCTCGGCGGATTGCCCGAACCGCTCTATGCTTTGTTCGGGACAGGCTACCTCGGCTACACCGCTGCAAGACAATGGGGCAAGGCCCGCGGAACCGACAAGTAGGGGGTTTCAGACGCCTAGAGAAATTCTCGTCTTTTCGCCGAAAAAATAAAAGGAGCAAAACGACGGCACTTCGCCATGTCTGCTCTTAGGAAAATGCGCAAAAGCGGTCTACGTCCGAAACTGGGGTGGAAAGCGGTCATTCGAAGAATGCATCTCAAAGGCTGCCCATTGGGCCGATAGTAGTCAGTCTGCTTTGAAGTGGCTCGTCAGTCAAAGCGGACGCTCCGCCTGAAGGTTCTCAAATTGTTCGAGACCCTCTTCATTCTGTTCCTTAAGGCGTTTGTCGCGGGTGAAGTATACTACGATCCTGCCATGAAGGTAGTCGGCGCAGCGCCAAACGTTCAGACCAAGAAGCGAAGCCAATTCCGAATAAAGCACCGACAACTGACCGAGCTGTATCACAATAGCGAGGTGGTCGATCTGACCATCCTCTAGTCAGATTCGGTGCCTATTCGGTGCTTGATTACCACACAACGCAGGCCAAGCAGCCCGAAGGCTACTCAACACTTTGAAATGTAAAGAAAAAAGGTGGTGAATTGCGCAGTCCGAGCCTAACCAGTCTCACGGTAATTTTCCCTGCTTAGCAGGGATTATCCAGGGAAATATTCGATATTCAGCCCAGTGATGGTCTAAAGACCCTTAGAATTCAGCAATTCTAGAGGAAATTTCCCTCAAACCCGAACAGGGAACTTATTTCCTAGAGCAGGGAACCATTGGTCCAGATGCAGCGGATGCCTTATGGCCTTCATTGATGACCGACTACGACTTCTCTCACCTGTTCGATAAGTCCTATGTTCTGGCTGATACGATCAGCAAAGGCTTCAAAGTCACTGATGAAAGCTGGCTGTCGACCATCGAACAGATTGAACCAAAACTGCTCAGCAAGTCCGATATGGAGGGCCTTCGCTGGGTTCTTGATCACACAACCGAACGGCGAGGCGGAAAGTCGATCCAGGCAGTGGCTCAAGGTTTGATTGAGAAACTGGAAATCACTGAGCGGGCGGACTTGCCAACTGTGTTCATGGACGAGCTGATCGAGCGTCTGAGGAGCGGCAAGAGGTATACTAGGCGTGAAAGCGACCGCGCATATAGCAAACCCTATCGGCGCGGGGATCGAGACCGAATCATCGTATTTCTGTATGATTACATTTATGATGAGCTGGCTGACGATCCGAGAGACAGGGACGCGAGCTCTTAGAGTAACCGATGGCCGTCAGGAGCCGCCAAATTTGAGGGCAGCAATCACCATCAACGCAAGCAGGATGGTTTCCAGCAGCATCAAAGCGATAGGCCTGATGCCGACTGTCAGAATATCACTCATCCGTGTTTTCATGCCGATCGCGGAAATCGCAATCACAAGACACCAGCGCGACAGGCCACCCCCAAAACCGGCTATCGCCGCCGGAATCGACGCGACGCTGTTCAAGGCAACTAGGATCAGAAACGCGGCGGCAAACCATGGAATCAGCGGCGGACGCGAAGCCCCGGCTTCTGCTTGGGAACGCGTGATGAGCCCTGCGGCGAGAACCACAGGCAACAGCATCGCGACACGCAGCAATTTGACAATTGTCGCGGTGTCACCCGCGTCTTGGGAAATGGCGTAGCCAGCCCCCACAACTTGCGCGACATCGTGAATCGTGGCGCCGATAAATACACCTGCCTGATGGTCTGAAAAGCCGACCAGATCGGCAATCAGCGGGTAACTGATCATGGCAATCGTCGATAGAGTGGACACGCCAACCACCGTAAACAGCGTCGCCTGTTCCTTACGCGCATGCGCAGGCAGAGTCGCGGATAGCGCCAGCGCCGCCGATGCTCCGCAAATTGCGGTGGCCCCGCCGGATAAAAAGCCGAACAGCGGGTTCAGGCCCATCGCTTTCGCCATCGCAATCGCCACAGCGATTGTGATGACAATGAGCAAGGCTATCATGACCACAGGCTGCCAACCCAAGGTCGAAATCTGTTCCCATGAAATGCGCAGCCCAAGCAAAGCGATCCCAACGCGCAAGAGCACTTTGGATGCGAATTCTATGCCGGGGGCGCTGCGCGGATCATCCGCCAGATAGGAAAATGCCATGCCGAGCAGCAGCGCATAGAGCATGACCGGCGCGGAATAATGCTCCGACAGAAAAGTTGCGGCAGCCGCTATGACCAGCGCCAGAGCAGTTCCGGGTATTAGGCGTCTGGTAATTTGAAGCCGCTCGCCTGCAACGATCATCGACCGACCATTTGCGCCAATTCGCGCGGATAATGGCGCGAAGCAGCTAGGAAACAGAGCAAGGCGAGCAGCGCGAACACGGGGAGAGCGCCCAGTGCCGCTGTCAATCCATACCGGTCAGCCAATATACCCACAATCAACGGTCCTGCCGCCAACCCAAACAGGTTTTGAACAAGGGAGATCATCGCGGTCGCCGAAACCCTCAACCCGATGGGGACAACATCTATCACCACTGAATTGATCGGCCCAAGGC
>JBATLU010000012.1:0-9935 GCA_049289475.1 Pontixanthobacter sp.
GGATTGACAAGGGAACAGTGCTGTTTGCTGGCGGCAAAGTTGTCGCAGTGGGCGATGCCGCGATGGCCATTCCCGAAGGCTACACCCGCATCGACGGCGCGGGAAAATTTGTCACCCCGGGCATCATCGACATCCATAGCCATCTTGGCGATTACCCCAGTCCCTCGGTCGATGCGCATTCGGACGGCAATGAGGCAACCAGCCCCACCACACCCGAAGTTTGGGCCGAACATTCGGTCTGGCCGCAAGACCCCGGCTTTACCCGCGCGATGGCCAATGGCGGTATTACTGCGCTGCAAATTCTGCCGGGTTCGGCAAATCTGATGGGCGGACGTTCGGTCACGCTCAAGAATGTGCCCAGCCGCACGGTGCAGGGCATGAAGTTCCCGGGTGCGCCCTACGGCCTGAAAATGGCCTGCGGCGAGAACCCCAAACGCGTTTATGGCAGCAAGGGGCGGATGCCCTCCACACGGATGGGCAATTTCGCGGTTAACCGCCAGACATGGATCGACGCGAAGGCCTATGCCGACGGTGACCGCAAGAAACGCGATCTGGCAAAGGAAACGCTCGCCGGTGTGCTCGACGGGGATATTCTGATCCATAACCACTGCTACCGCGCGGACGAGATGGCGCTGGTGATGGATATGGCCAAGGAATTCGGTTATAAAGTCAGCACTTTCCACCACGCGGTTGAAAGCTACAAAATCGGCGATCTTCTGAAGGAAAATGACGTCTGTTCCGCAGTCTGGGCCGATTGGTACGGCTTCAAGATGGAAAGCTATGACGGGATCCCCGAAAACGCTGCCTTCCTCCAACAGGAAGGGGCCTGCGTAGTGATCCATTCGGATGATGAAAACGGCATCCAGCGGCTCAATCAGGAAGCAGCCAAGGCGCAAGCGAGCGGCAAGCGCGCAGGAATCGATATCCCCGATGCGCAGGTCATTTCGTGGCTCACGCTGAATCCGGCAAAGGCGATGGGTATCGACACAATGACCGGCAGCCTGGCCAAGGGCAAAATGGCCGATATCGTGCTGTGGAACGGCAATCCGCTGAGCGTCTATTCGCGGCCTGAAAAGGTTTGGGTCGACGGCGCATTGATGTTCGATTCGGACGATCCAAAACGGCGCGCGGTCAGCGATTTCGAGCTCGGCCAACCGGGCGAAGGAGATGTGAAATGAAGCGCCTCCTTACAATAGCCGCTGCCGTTTCAACGCTAGCGCTTTCCGCGCATGCATCGGCGCAGGACTTTGTGATCGTCAACGCCACTGTGGCGACGGGCGACGGGAGCGAACCGATCGAAGGCGGCATGGTCGAGATCAAAGGCGGTAAGATCGCCTATGCCGGCCCCGCGCGCGCATTTGAGACCGATGCAGTGATTGACGTGGCAGGCAAATGGGTCACGCCGGGCATATTTGCCGCAGCGAGCGATCTCGGCCTGTACGATGTCGGCGGTGTGAGTGAGAGCAATGATGCCAGCGCAAATGGCTCGCCCTATCACGCGGCGCTCGACATCAGTCCGGCCATCAATCCGGCGTCGGAGCATATTTCGGTCAACCGGGCTGGCGGGGTTACCCGCGCCAGCGTGGCCCCCGATCCGGCGCGTTCGATCTTTGCCGGTCAAGGCGCGATTATCGATCTTGGTGCTGATCCGCAGCCGATCATGCAGGCGCGCGCGTTCCAGCTGGTGGTACTGGGTGAAACCGGCGCGCGGCTGGCGGGAGGGAGCAGGGTCGCGTCCTATCTCGATCTGCGTAATGCGCTTGCCGAGGCTAAGGCCTATGCTGCGGGCACGTGGAGCGGCGATGATGCCATTTTGACCCGCGCCGATGCCGCGGCATTGGGCGCAGTCCTGTCAGGCGCGCAAAAATTGTATGTTCACGTTGAACGCGCGGCAGATATCCGCGCGGTATTGGCTTTGCGATCCGAGTTTTCCAAGCTCGACATGGTCCTGCTCGGTGTTAGCGAAGGCTGGCTGGCGGCGGATGCTATTGCCGCTTCGAGTGTGCCGGTGCTGGCCGATCCGCTTGACGATCTGCCGTCCAGTTTCGAACAATTGGCCGCCACGCAAAGCAACATCGGGCGTATGGTAAAGGCGGGCGTGAAAGTCGGCATTGGCGGGGTTGGGGTGTTTGCCCAGCCGCGCAATCTGACCCAGTTTGCCGGCAATCTGGTCGCGCTGCAAAAGGTACCGCGCGCATCGGGGCTGAGCTGGGGGCAAGCGCTGGCTGCGATCACCTCGATCCCGGCAGAAATCAGCGGTCTTGGCGACAAAGCCGGGATTTTGCGCGCCGGTGCGGTGGGTGATGTCGTCGTGTGGGACGGTGACCCGCTCGAACTGTCATCCGAACCGGTGCAGGTGTTTATCGACGGCGTCCAACAGCCACTTTCCAGCCACCAGTCGCGCCTCAAAGACCGTTACCGCGATCTCGACGAAAGCACGCTGCCCAAGGCGTTTGATTGGTAACTACTTCTTTGGATTGGATTGATGAATATGCGATTTTTCCTGCTTGCCAGTCTGTTTTCGCTTGCTTCGGGCTTTGCTGGCGTTGTTGCTCATGCACAAACGGCATCTGAAGCGGCCGCACCCGATTTTTCGCAGGACGCGGCATGGCATAACCGCCAACAGATCGCGCTCGCCGAACGCAGCTATGCCGATGGCTGGCGCTACATTGATGGCGGGCTGCTGTGGCGGCGGACCAACGGCGACGGTGCGGGGGCGCATCCAACTGTGTCCGACAATGTGACTGTCCATTATGCTGGGACTTTCGCGGACGGCGGTACTTTTGACAGTTCATTCGACCGCGGCGAGCCCGCCACCTTCCCGCTCGGACGGCTGATAACCGCATGGCAGCTGGCAATCCCGCAAATGGCGGTTGGCGATACAATCGAGATCGCATCACCTGCGAGTCTGGCTTACGGCACCAGAGGCAAGGGACCGATACCAGGCGGCGCCACGCTGCTGTTCACGATTCAATTGCTCGGCATCGAAGGGCGATAAACGCCGCATTTATTGGCCGAAACATCCCGATCATTGCCGGGAGATTGCATCCAGCCAACGCAATTGCTCTGCCTGCGCTTCTGCAAGGTAAGCCAGCTCGTGCCCTACCCCATCGAATGTCACTAGCCGCGCCTGATTGTTGACGCGTTCCAGATGTTGTGCGTGAGACAGCGGTATCAACGTGTCAGTGCTGCCATGAAGCAACAGCACCGGCGATTTGACCTTCGATAAAATGCTTGAGTTATCATATCGATCACGAAGCAACAGGCCGACCGGCACCCAGGGAAATTTCTCACCGATCAACTGAACCATCGAAGCATAAGGTGAAACCAGAATTACGGCTTTATACTGCTTCTCCGACGCAAGCCGCGTCGCCACACCACTACCGAGCGAATTGCCGATCAAAATGATGTCTTGATCAGCCACTCCCTGCTGCTTGAGCCAATCGAGCGCAGCGCGGCCGTCACGGTAGAGGCCCTGTTCGTCAGGTGATCCGGGATTGCCCGAATAGCCGCGGTATTCAGAGAGCAAAATGCCAAATCCCGCCTCCGTTAGCGCCTGTGTCGCCAATGCTCCGCCCGACCAATTGTCGCCATTGCCGTGAAAGAAGACGACCACCGGCTGCGCACTGCGTGGTTTTCGCCACGCTGCCTTAAGCCGCAGTCGATCGCTCGTTTCAAAAACGACCTGTTCAAAACCCGGCGGCTCAGCGATGGGATGCGTTGGCGCCGGATAAATCAGTGAACGCTGGGCGAGAAACAGCGCCAGCAGGATCAGACAATAAATACCCGCAATCGCCAGCCCGGTTCTGTATAGAAGCAACATCAAAAGACGCTTTTTTAGGCCCGCGCCTCTTCCACACCCGTAGAATTATGGCGCAAAGCCTTCAGTACGGTCGCGACGATATGCGGTGCGTTGAGGCCGGCCTGTTCATATTGCTTCTCCGGCGCATCATGGTCCTGGAAGATATCGGGCAGGCGCATCGTGCGGATTTTGAGGCCGTTATCGGTCAGCCCCTCGTCGCTGGCAAAGGTCAGTACGTGCGCGCCCAAACCGCCAATCGCCGATTCCTCGATCGTGATCACCACTTCATGCGTGCGCATCAGCCTTTCGATCATCTTGGTGTCGAGTGGTTTGGCAAAGCGTAAATCGGCGACCGTAGTGGACAGACCTTTGGCTTCGAGTTCGTCCGCCGCCTTGAGGCTTTCAGCCAACCGCGTCCCGAGCGAAAGCAAAGCAATCTTGGTTCCTTCGCGGATGATCCGGCCCTTGCCAATTTCAAGCTTTTCCAGAACATCGGGGATTGGCACGCCGGTGCCTGCGCCGCGCGGATAGCGGAACGCAATCGGCCCGTCGTCATATTCGGCGGCGGTATAGGTCATATGCGCCAATTCGGCTTCGTCTGCCGCGGCCATCACCACGAAATTGGGCAGCGTCGCGAGATAGGTCACATCGAATGATCCAGCATGGGTCGCCCCGTCTGCGCCGACCAGTCCCGCACGGTCAATCGCAAAGCGGACCGGCAAATTCTGGATCGCAACATCATGCACCACCTGATCATAGGCGCGCTGGAGAAAAGTCGAATATATCGCCGCAAATGGCCGCATTCCCTGCGCGGCCAGACCGGCGGCAAAGGTTACGCCGTGCTGCTCGGCAATGCCGACATCAAACGTCCGGTCTGGATGCGCTTGGGCGAATTTGTCGACTCCGGTACCACTCGGCATGGCGGCGGTAATGGCGCAAATCCGATCATCAGTTTCGGCCAGCTTGGCCAAAGTCTCGCCAAACACATTCTGGTAATTGGGCGGTCCGCCTGCGCTTTTCTTCTGTTCGCCGGTAATGACGTCGAATTTTGTCACGCCGTGGTATTTGTCAGCACTGTTTTCGGCGGGGGCATAACCCTTACCCTTGGTGGTGACGACATGGATCAGAACCGGGCCTTCTTCAGCATCGCGGACATTTTCCAGCACCGGGATCAGGTGGTCCAGATTGTGCCCGTCAATCGGCCCGACATAGTAGAAACCGAGCTCTTCGAACAAAGTGCCGCCGGTCACCATGCCGCGCGTATATTCCTCTGCCTTCTCCAGCCCCGAGTGCACCCGTCGCGACAATTTGCGCGCAACTTTGGATGCAAGACTGCGCAGGCTGAGATATTCGCTGCTCGACACCATCCGCGCCAGATAGGCGGACAATCCGCCCACCGGTGGCGCAATCGACATATCATTGTCGTTGAGGATCACCACCAGCCGGTTGCCTGCCTGTTCGGCATTGTTCATCGCTTCATAAGCCATGCCGGCGCTCATCGCGCCATCACCGATCACGGCAATGCCGCGCCCCGGCTTACCTTGTAATTTGTTGGCCACCGCAAAGCCAATTCCGGCCGATATCGAGGTGGAGCTGTGCGCCGCGCCGAACGGATCATATTCGCTCTCGCTTCGCTTGGTAAAACCGCTCAGACCGCCGCCTTGCCGCAAAGTACGGATTCGGTCGCGCCGCCCGGTCAAAATCTTGTGTGGATAGGCCTGATGGCCAACATCCCAAATCAACCGGTCCTCGGGTGTATTGAAGACATAATGGATTGCCACGGTCAATTCGACCACACCCAGACCCGAACCGAGATGCCCCCCGGTTGAACCCACGGCAGAGATCATTTCCTCGCGCAATTCATCGGCAAGCTGGCGCAGCTGGCTCTTTTCCAGCTTGCGCAGATCGGTGGGTGTATCAACCGTGTCGAGAAGCGGCGTTTGGGGTGTATCAGACATGGCTATAGCTCTAGCCCTGCTGTGCTGCCTTGTCGATTCAGTCTGTTAGCCAATAATAGGTACCGGCGAGGTCAAGGGCCCGACCATACACCTTGGCCGTCTGTTTGACCGGCATTGGATGGCTCCTTCACGCTCTTGTTGCAGCCACCACCGCCATAGGTAACCAGCCCGCCATCCCGGCGCTGAAATGTCAGGAATTTTGCCGAAGCGGGCAAGCATATGCGGCCGTCCACCGCGACCACACGCCCTTTGGGATACAGCGCAATCGCATTGGCGGATCCGCGCAGCACCATCATCTGCGGCGGCCGCGGGGCTTGAGCCATAGCGACTGGCGGAGGTGGCGGAGGTTGCTGCGCGGGAGGTGCCGGCGGAGCCATTGGCGGCGGGGGTGCTCCGGCCATCGAACTGCATCCGCTTAGTGCAGCTAGTGCGAACAGGCACGCGCCCAACTTGCTGTGAAATCTCGCCAAATTATTGATGTTCACCATAAATCCCCTGATCGCCTGCACATTTGGATGGTCTTGTTAAAAGCCGTTACCCGCAACGTGCAATGCGTCACGGCCCGGACCATGTGCCACCGGATTTCTTGTCGTTTGCAGGCCCGCCTTGCATCAAGACATTGCAGCCGCCGTCGCCATAGGTGACCATGCCGCCCGCCTTGCGCTGGAAGGTCAGAAACCCTGCACCTTTCTTGAGGCACACGCGCGCATTTACCGCCAGTTCTCGGTCTTTGGGATAAAATCTCAGCGCTTGCTGGGACCCTCGGATGACGCGCATCACGTTCATGGCATCCTTGCCCATCTCCTTCTTGCTAAAGGAGCTTTTAGAACGCTTGTTGCGGACCGGAGCCTTGTCCGGCTTTTCCTTGATCGAGACCGGTTTGGACTTGACTGCCATTTCAGGCTTGTCCTTGCCGCCGCCCTTCAGGGCTGCCGAAACCGTAATGGTGAATGCAAGCGGGGCAGGGGCGGCCAAAACTTGTACGGGCATAGCTATCTCAATCAATGCCGCCAAAGCCGCACACAGCGAGACGCGGACAAAGCCATTATTTCGAACCGAGTGCATAGGCCCCTCCCCCGGAAATCGCGTCTATTCGCGAAACCAGCATTGCGACACCGGTATCGTCAGGCTTGCTTTCCGACAATGCCCGCAACTCAGCGGCACCGCCGGAGTGTCCCGATTCTAGTTTCGCCATAGCATGGCTGACCTGCTCCGCAAAAGCAGCATTCCGCTCCGACACCGGTTCGAGCACACTTATTGGCGTATCGACCCCCGACATCAGAATCCTTCCCATTGCGCGATAGGCAAAATCGGGGGCACGCTCGAACACATCCTGACTGACCAAAATATCCGTACCGAGATATTTATTCGCGCCTTCGAGCCGTGCGGCGGTGTTCATCGCATCGCCCAGCGCGGTATATTGAATGCGCCGCCGCCCACCAAAATTGCCGACAATCACCGGGCCGTAGTGGAGGCCGATGCGGGTGCGACCCAATTTTTCGCCTTGCTCCGCCAATTGCGCGCGAATGCGTTCGGAACATTCATGAAGCGCCAGCGCGCAACTGACCGCGTTGGGACCGTCGCCTTTACCCGCGATTGGCGCACCCCAGAATGCGACAATTGCATCGCCGACAAATTTGTCGATCGTGCCGCCAAACGACAGGATAATCTCGCTCATCTCGTCGAGATAATAATTGAGGATGCGCGCGGTGGTGCGCGGCGGCTGGCTGTGGCTGATCCGCGTAAAGCCTTCGAGATCGGTGAACAGCATAAATAGCGGTCGCTCCTCTCCCTCCAAGGAAAGTTTTTCGGGATCATCCAAAATCTCGCTGGCGACCGTCGCGGGCAAATATTTGCCCAGAGCGTCGCGCGCAAAGGCTCGCTCGGTCGATGTTCTCATCCTCACCAGATAGCCAAAACCAATCATCGCGATAAGCCAGCTAAGCGCCCAGCCGATTACCGGTATTCCGAGCAAATCATAGCCGGCCCAGTTCAAGAAGGCAGGCGTAGCGACAAGGACGAGCAATTCGGCAATGACCAGCGCGGCCAGCAGGAAGGCCCGCCGGTCAAGCTGCGCGGTTATCGCGCCCGCCGCCGCAAACAGCAGCGTGAAAATGAACACCAGCCAGACGGGCAATGGCGGCGGAAAATTGCCGTCAAGCGCCTGCCGCAACATATGGGCATGAACCGCGACGCCGGGGATTTTTGCTTCGCCTTCCACCCGGCTGATCGGCGTGGTGAAGCGGTCTGCATTGAATATGTCGAGGCCGATCAGCACGTATCGACCTGCCAGCCCCTCGGCAATAAATTGGGCGCCATCTTCATCGGCGAAATTGGTGAGCGAGTATTTCGGGAACATTCCCGCCGCGATACTATCACCTGCAACGCCGCGCTGCTGGTCAAATCGGGTAAACGCAATCGAACCCTCATAATCGAATGTATCAGTGTTGAGCCCGGCCAATGCCGCGGCGAGCGGCGGCTGGCTGGTCATGGTCTTTGTCGGCCAATGGCGCACGATGTTGGAACTGTCTGTGCCGATCATCGGCGATGATTTTATCACCGGTGCCGCAGCAAAGCTTTTCCAGAACTGGTCCTGATAGGCCGTCGATTCGGCACTAATCTCCGCGCTCCAGAATCCGCCACCATCGGCAGTGGGATCGGCATAGACCATAAACACCGGGATCGTGACATTGCGCAAAGCCTCAGCCAGATCATCTTCATCATCGGTCGGCTGGGCAAAGAAGAAATCGAGCCCGATGGCTTTGGCACCGCCAGCGTCTGCCGCGCGAATAGCCTTGGCGATCAGGCTGCGATCAATTGGGCTGGTCTTTCGCGTGTCGCGCGCGGTTACATCATCATAGGCGATAATCGAGATGTCTGGGTCCATTCCGACCTCGTCCGATAGTACCGACAGGTAAAGATCATGCGCGAGACGCTCCACACCGCCCACAATTGGCAAATTCGCGACAACAAAGGGCGGGACCAGACTGGTCAGTAGCAAAAACGCCGCAATCGCAAATCGGCGGAAGAATTTCCTGCGCCTTCTTGCATCGCGGCCTGAAAGCGAGAAAATTGATGCGCCAGCACCAAGGCGTGCCAGTGGCCCGTTTGCGTCAACCACCCCCGCAGCCGCCTCAGCCGAGTCTAGTGGCACGATGCGCAAATACCCCTGATTTCAATGATCGGCCGGCGGGTTTCAAAACCTGCATTTGCGGCAATCCCGCGGACCGTCTTGGATACTTCGTCGCTATCAACATGCGTGGCTTCGCCGCATTCGTCGCACACCAGGAAAATGCAATCATGCGTGCAGCCGGGATGGCTGTTGGCGAGATAGGCGTTGGAACTTTCGACCCGCAGCGCCAGATTGTTGCTCACAAACAAATCGAGAATCCGGTAAACGCTGTTGGGCGCGACGCGTTTGCCGCGTTTGGCAGAGAGGTTGTCGGCAATGTCATAGGCCGATGCTGGACGCTCGTGCCGCGCTAGCTCTTCGAAGACATCCGAACGCATGCTGGTCCATTGCTCGCCCGAGCTGACCAAAGAGTCGCGTGCCGCGTCAATCAGGCTCGCGCCGGAATGAACTTCATGATTGTGGTTATGTTGGCCCATCCCTGCACTATAGCGCGGGCGGTGGCAGGTTTCTACTGCCCAGCGTTTGTTCGCCCGAGCGGCGGTTAGTTACGGATGAAGCTGGCGCGGTAATGCGCCGGATATAGCCGTTTAAGCGCCGCAACTTTGGGCAAATCCCACGCAACAATGTAGCGGTGATCGGGGTTCCTCAAGGCAAAATCCTGATGGTAGTCTTCAGCCTTGTAGAATTTCCGGTAGGTCTCAACCTTGGTCACAATCGGGCGGTTCCATTTGCCCGATGTTTCCATCTGCTTGAGGTAGGCGGCCGCAACTTTGCGCTGTTCCGCATTCATCGGAATCAGCGCCGCTCGGTATTGGCTGCCGCGGTCTGGGCCCTGACGATTCACCAAGGTCGGATCGGCAACGACCGAAAAGAGTATCCGCACCAACTGATCATAACGCACAATTTTGGGATCATAGGTGACCAACACCGCCTCTGCATGACCAGTCACGCCGCTTCCGGTCTGCTCGTAAGTGGCGGTGGCAGCATTGCCGCCATGGTATCCCGAAACTGCGCTGGTTACGCCTTTGACATGGCTGAACAC
>JBATLU010000013.1:0-3000 GCA_049289475.1 Pontixanthobacter sp.
GCGTGGTTCGAAGGCTGGGGCGGCAAGGGCGGCAAGGTCAAAATCGACTACCGCCCGGTCCACGAATACACGCTCACCGACGATGCGGAATATATCAAGCCGAAGAAGCGGGTTTATTGATACTTGAAGAGCTAAGTCACCGCTGGGTCTATCTGTCTGGCGCAATGATGGTGCTCGTTGGTGCCGCGCTGTGTTGGCATGGGTATAGCATTCCAGTCTACACAGATCAGGCATTGGCATCGTCTCTTAAAACAGCCTGTTGGAGAGGCGATCCGCGCTCTATTCAAGAACTCGGCGATGCAGTTCGCAGCCTTAGAACCGCGCGGCATGACTTTATCCAAGGTGGATTGAGTCTAATCCTGATGTCTCTGACTGTTGTCGGCCTTTTCAGGCTTTATCCGGCGAGCAAGGGGCGCGGGATTGTTACGCCTCCAAACCCCCGCAGCCTGATAACCCTAGGCATGATCGCAAATGCAATTTTTTGGATTGGTTTGATGCATTCCAGTTCGCTTGATCTGGATCGGGGGGACGTTATTGACTGTGGAGGGCCTGCGACTGCATTTGTATATTTCGCATCGATTGCAATGGGATTATTCAGTGCTTTGCTCGTGTATCTGATAGGCAATCTGATTGTGATGCGACTTGATGGCGAGAGTGCTTCACTGCTTGCTTGGGATAACGAAAGCCAGAGCAGATCAATTCTGATGAGTTTGGTATTTGGAATTCTGACCTGTCTTGCAATCTGGGCTGCTGCGGAAGCAGCGACTAGCTCATCCTTTGCTGTTACTCCGGCATGCATTCTATTTGCCTATATTTTTTTGTCGACCCGCGCATCTTGGTTGGCATCGCACGCGGCTGTCTGAAAATGGGCATGTCGAGCCTATCCGGCTCAAATCTGACACGATTCTGACCATTTTTCTCCCTATTCAGCATTCACCCCAGACCCCCACACACACGGCATTCCCTAGCACAGCAACCATGCTAATCTGGCCTCCCCGAGGGAGAGCCACGCTATGTCATCCGCACCGTTTCGCGCCATTCTGTCCGCGCTTGCTTTAACCGCATCGGCAATCGCGCCATCCGCCAAGGCGTGCGAGGAAGACATCGCGCTCGAGCGCATTCGGGTGCATTTGTTCTATGCCTATTCGGGCCAATGGTCGGACGATCTGCTTGCGCGCGAGGAGCATTTTCTTGGCTGGAACACACCCATCGGCGGCGGTGATGCAGGGGAAATTGGGGAGTCGGCGGACGATCTGATGGTGGTGGTAGAAATTGGCTCTACCGGACAGGTTTTTACCAATGACCCGCTCGAAATCTGGATTAGCGATGAGGTGGGCGGCGAGATCGCGCGGCGCGATTTCAGCGGTGTGTTGACCTCCGAAAAAGGGAAGGGCGCCTTCGCGCTGTTCTATCCAGACGGCACTTGCAGCGGCGGCATCACCGTCCACGCCAAATTCCGCGGCGAGGAAAAGACCGGCCAATTGCAGCTCTATTGCGGCGAATAATGCGCTCCGCAAATTGTGTCGGAGCAATATTACAACGCATGGTCCGATCTCTGTATGATTTCGGAAAATGCAGACTTTCCGCTAACGACCCAGGTTCGGACGTTGTCGACTAGCAGCATCACAGTTATTCGTGCTTTCCGGAATGAGGGAAGGAAGAACGTAGTGAAGGAATTACCGCGTTACATAATACCGATGGCTATCGGCCTCTTGACTTTTGCAGCGTTGCGCTACTTCTTTCCATCACCGCCAGCGCCAGAAACCGCTCACTTAGAGTGCTCCTTCGCGGCGCCGGAGCAGTCAGCGTGGGCTACCATTCCTTATTCGCAGGATAGAATTGGCAGGATCGACTATGAGGCCGATCTGACTGGCAAGTATGTCGCTGGCGATGTAATCCTTTGGCACGCTGATGGTGTAGCGACCTATCAAGGTGGATCGCAAAATCTGGCAGGAGCGATTTTCCTACGGCCCACTAACGAGGTTCGCGGTCTTGGACTTTATCGTGATCGTTATCCGCACCAGTCGGTTGACCTGCGTATCTCAACGCTGAACGAGAACGGCAATCTAGACTGGGACGAAGTTTCAGCATTCGTCTACTTTGAGAACGCACCGGACAAGATGGCTCACCAATTCGATTACAGCTGCACCGTCAGCCAAACTCAGAGCCACTAACTACAAAGTTTCGATGTCAGCTTGCCACCCCAAATTCGGACATCCGGCACTTTCCTGCGTTTCACAAAAAGCGAACTGTCCGCTGTTGAGCCACTTTGCGCCACCAACGAGACACGCTGCTGTCGCGGAGATGGCCTGATCGCAGGGTGTTTCCTGCCATTTCTATGGCGTCGCCAGCGCGGTGAAACTGGTTCAATCACACACAGGCGGCATTCAGAGAGCGTTCATTCGTCGCTCCTATTGCACGGTTCATCGTGGGGTGAGGGATATTTATGATACAAGATCGAAGCCCGGGCGTGAAACTGTTCTTCGCTGCGCTGATTGGCGGGCTGCTGCTGGTGCCGCTGCTAATGGTTTATGCGCTGGTCAATGACCGGCAAAGCCAGTCGAGCAGCGCGGAGGCGGCGATCACCGCGGGTTGGGGCGGCGAGCAGACGATTACCGGCCCGGTTCTGGTCATTCCCTATCAGGAACTGGCGACCGAGACTGCGACCGTTGACGGGCAGCAGCGCTCCTCCACCAAGATGGTTCGCCGCGAATTGTTTCTTTCGCCGGTCAGCCAGCGCATTGAAACAACGCTCGATCCCGACATTAAGAGCTATTCAATCTACCGCTCGGTGATCTACGAATCCGAAATTGCGGGCACGGCAAGTTTTGCATTGACCGCCGATGTCGCGCGTAGCGGGGTCAAGCCGGGCCAGCTGATGTTCGATCAGGCAGAACTGCGTTTCGGCGTCTCCGACCCGCGCGGATTGACCGACGGCACGCAGGTTACTGCCTCGGGCGAAAAACAGGCGCTCCATCCGGGCGGTGGCCCGGCCAGCAC
>JBATLU010000014.1:0-9215 GCA_049289475.1 Pontixanthobacter sp.
GACAAATTCGCCGCTGGTATCGGGTTCTTCGAGGCCGCGGCGGATGACAAGTTCGGACATGGCGGAACATATGGGGGGTGTTTTGCCAGCGGGCAAGCATTTGACAGCGACAATTCAGCCGCGCAGCATTACAGTTTGATGAATCGGGACTACCTGGAACAGGATTAAACTTTGACGAGCACGCCACGAGAAACTGCTACACGGCCAACTATGCCGAAAGTCGAATTGTCGCGGCGGATCGAACTGGCTCGGCAGACCAATCCCGAACCGGCGGTGCGTCCAAAAATCCGGCATACGCTGGCGGAAGCGCGCGTTGTGTTTGAACCTGTGCTTCGTCTGTTCAGGACAATGGATATTGCGCCAGCGGTGCAGCCGCGCACGGTGATGCTGCTGCCGGGTTTTGGCACCCATCCGATCCGCATGAAATATATGGCGCAGCAGCTTGAAAGGGCGGGGCACACGGTTAAGCGCTGGGGGATGGGGTTCAACTTTGGCCCGACACCGGAAAATGTCGCCTTTCTCGAAGAGCGACTGCTCGACATCCACGATCGCTACGGACGCGATGTGGTGCTGGTTGGCTGGAGCCTTGGCGGCCTATTTGCCCGCGAGCTGGGTAAGCGCCATCCCGATAAAGTCGCCAAAGTCATCACCATGGGCTCCCCCTTCTCGGGCAATCCGCGGGCGAATAATGCGTGGCGGATTTATCAATTTGTTGCCGGTCACAAGGTCGATCAGCCACCGATTGAAGGCAATGTGAAAGAGAAACCACCGGTGCCGACGATTGCATTCTGGAGCGCGCGTGACGGGATCGTCAGCCCGCGTAGCAGCTGCGGCATGGTGGGCGAGAGAGACCGGGCGGTGCCATTGCGCTGCAATCACATCGGTTTTTCCTATTCTCCCGAGTGTATACGGGCTATACTTAAGGAACTCGAGGGTGATTGAGGCATTAGTCTCGTGTTGGGGGCGATGATCTCGGTCAAAAGATCGGGTTTGTAGCCAAGCGGTTTTAAGGGGAAAATGGGCATCGCGCATTCCAATTTTGATGAGATGCACGCAGCGGACGGCTCTGTCCGCCCTGCCTATGAAGGTTATTGCGATTGGCAAAACCAGCAGGACCAATCCTTCCTCCGACGCAAGCATAGCGAGGCGGAGAGCAATTTTCGCAAAACCGGAATTACCTTTAATGTTTATGGAGAGGATGCCGCGGAAGAGCGGCTGATCCCGTTCGACATGGTGCCACGCGTGATCGGCGCAGGCGAATGGCGCAAATTATCGCGCGGTATCGAGCAACGCGTCAGCGCGCTCAATGCGTTTCTCTATGATCTCTATCACCGGCAGGAAATTATCCGCTCCGGCCGCGTGCCCGAGCGTCTGTTCCGCGACAACGCGGCATGGCTGCATCAAATGGTCGGCTTTAGGCCGCCAGGCGGGGTTTACACGCATATTGTCGGGATCGATCTGGTGCGGACCGGCCCGGACGAATGGTTCGTACTGGAAGACAATGCCCGCACACCTTCGGGTGTCAGCTATATGCTGGAAAATCGCGAAACAATGATGGCGATGTTCCCCGAGCTGTTTTCCAAAGTAGAGGTAGAGGCAGTGTCGGATTACCCGCGCCGTTTGGCCCAAAGCCTCGCCGCTTGCGCCCCGCCGGCAACCAAAGGCAGGCCCAATGTAGCAGTGCTGACGCCGGGCATCTACAACAGCGCCTATTTCGAACATTCGTTTCTGGCCGACCAAATGGGGGCCTATCTGGTCGAAGGCAGCGATTTGCGCGTGGTCAATGGCCGGGTACAAATGCGAACAACTCGCGGCTATCAGCCGGTTGATGTGATTTACCGGCGGATTGATGATGAATTCCTCGACCCGCTGACTTTCAATCCAAACAGTGTTTTGGGTGTTCCGGGCATTATGGATGTTTACCGATCGGGCGGCGTCACAATCGCCAATGCCCCGGGAACCGGTGTGTGCGATGATAAGGCCGTTTACAGCTTCATGCCCGAAATCGTCGAGTTTTATACGGGTGAGAAGCCCTTGCTTCCCAATGTCCAGACGTGGCGCTGCTCAGATCCGGACAGTCTTGGGTATGTGCTCGACAATCTGGAAGAGCTGGTGGTCAAAGAAGTGCATGGCTCGGGCGGTTACGGTATGTTGATCGGCCCGACCGCGTCGAAGAAGGAAATAGCCGCCTTCCGCCACAAGCTCAAAGAAAATCCCGCCAATTATATTGCACAGCCAACACTGGCGCTTTCGACCTGTCCGATCTTTACCAAGGCGGGCCTTGCTCCGCGCCATGTCGATCTGCGGCCTTATGTGCTGGTGTCGCCCAACGGGGTGGATATTACCCCAGGAGGCCTCACCCGCGTCGCGTTGAAAAAGGGATCGCTGGTGGTGAATTCCAGTCAGGGCGGCGGAACCAAAGACACCTGGGTGCTCAAAGACTGATGGCCCGGCAATCGCACCACGGAGAGGTTTCATGCTAGGCCGGACAGCAAACGGACTGTTCTGGATGTTCCGCTATCTTGAACGGGCAGAGAACACCGCGCGTTTGCTTGACGCGGGCTTGAGGATGGCACTGACGCGGGATTTCGCCACCGCGGATGCGGAATGGCGCTCCGTCATTGCGACGACGGGCCACAAGGCGAGTTTCGAGGCGCATGGCGGTGAATATACCGGGCCCCAGGTGTGGAATTTTATTCTCCGCAGCAAAGACAATCAGGCCAATATTCTCAGCACGTTCGAGCAAGTGCGGACCAATGCGCGGATGGTGCGCACCGCGATTAGCAGTGAAGTTTGGGAAGCGATCAATGAAAGCTGGATGCAGCTGAAAGACATGCTTTCAAGCCCGGTCCAGCAGGGTAATCTGGGCTATGTTGTCGGCAGTATTCGCCGTGCAGGGATGCAGGTTCACGGCGCGATGGCGGGATCTATGCTGCGCGATGAAGGGTTCCATTTTGCCCGAGCGGGCACATTTATCGAACGCGCAGATAGTGTGGCGCGGATCCTTGATATCAAATATTATTTGCTGCTGCCGTCGCTGTCCTATGTCGGATCAACCATGGATACGGGTCAATGGGACAATATTCTGCGATCTGTATCGGGCGACCGTGCCTATCGCTTCCTTAATGCAGGTCAAATCGATGCACGGGGAATTGTCGAATTTCTGGTTCTCGATGACCGGTTCCCGCGCAGCCTCGCGTTTTGCCATTCCGCTTTGCGGCAAAATCTGCGTGAACTCGCGCGACTGCACGGGAAAGAGGGCGAGTGTAATGTGCTGATGCGCGAAGCCGATACAAGGATTGCCGGAATGACCATCGACGACGTGTTCGAGAACGGGCTCCACCAGTTTCTGATCGAATTCAGCAACAGCAATTCGGCCATCGCCGCAGCTATTGCGGAAGATTACAGGTTTATCGCGTGAGACTTTCGATCCACCATACAACGAAATACCGGTTCAATTCGCCGGTGGTTCATGCGCTGCAGAGATTGCGGTTGACCCCGAAAGCCACACAGGGGCAGGAAATTCTCGATTGGAACATGAGCTATGAAAATGCTCATGAAGAATTGAAATATGAAGACCAGCATCACAACACCGTTACACTCGTTTCGGTCGAACCAGGTGTTCGAGAAGTCGTGATCAAATGCGAAGGTCTGGTTGATACTGAAGATAATGCGGGTGTCATTGGCAGGCATTCTGGTCATATGCCGCTGTGGAGTTTTCTGGGGCAAACCTCCTTAACCAAGCCCGGGCCGTCAATTAAGAAGCTGCTGCGCGAACTTGACTTAGATAAGGCTGACAAGCTCGGCGCGCTCCATTTACTGTCCGAACGGATCCGCAATGCTGTCACTTACAGTACCGGCGAAACAGGAGTTGACACCACCGCCGAGGAAGCGATGAAGCAGGGGAGCGGCGTATGCCAGGACCATGCCCATATCTTTATCGGGGCTGCCCGCGCGCTTGAAATACCGGCGCGCTATGTAAGCGGCTACCTGATGATGAATGACCGTGTCGAGCAAGAGGCAACACACGCGTGGGCGGAGGCGCATGTCGAGGGCCTTGGCTGGATTGGCTTTGATGTCTCGAATGTCATCAGCCCCGATCCGCGCTATGTTCGGGTTGCAACGGGTAGAGACTACCGCGACGCAGCACCGATCACCGGGATAAGCTTCGGCGCGCGCAGCGAGGATCTGCAAGTTGCGGTTGCGGTTGAGCAGCAGCAGGTCATCCAGCAATAAAGGTGATGGACCCCGCGCACGCGGCAGTGTAACCGCGTCGCTCAACCGGCAAAAGGCCGGAGCAGGGATTAGTTCATGACATATTGCGTAGGAATGGTGCTCGACAAGGGCCTCGTTTTAATGAGCGACACGCGGACCAATTCAGGCGTCGACAATATCTCTGTATTTCGTAAAATGTTCAGCTGGTCGGTTCCCGGTGAACGGATTATTTCGATCATGACGGCAGGCAATCTCGCCACCACGCAAAGCATAATCAGTCAGCTTGAAGAGCGAACTAAGGCACCAGAATATCGTGACAATTCGCTGCTCAAGGCACCGACGATGTTCCAAGTCGCCAGCGAGATTGGTAAATTGCTGCGGGCCACCGTGCAGGAAACGCAAGACGGCAATGGCGCGCGGGGCAAGGGGCGCTTTACCGCTTCAATCATCCTTGCAGGCCAGATCGAAGGAATGGAGCCGCGGCTGTTCCTGATCTATCCCGAAGGCAATTTTATCGAAGCGAGCTTTGACACGCCCTTCATGCAAATCGGCGAGACCAAATATGGCCGTCCGATCATTCTGCGGGGATATGACCGGTCGATGAGCCTTGAAGACGCGGTCAAATTGCTGATGGTTTCCTTTGATTCAACTCTGAAAGCGAATCTTTCGGTCGGTTTGCCGCTCGATCTGATGGTTATCGAACGCGATTCATTTGAACCGTCGCATGAGAAGCGAATTTCGCAGGATGATGCATACTTCCAGCAGATTTCGTCAGGCTGGGGTGACGCGCTGAAAGCGGCGTTTCATTCTCTGCCCAACTATGATTTTTCGGACAGCTAAAGCCTGAACTAGAACCTAGAAATCTCCGGTGATTAATCCGTTTTGGATATGTTTTTTAGACCATTATACGTAGTGGGCTAAGTATTTCTCCTGATTATTATCGTCTATATCGGTATTATTGCGGAGTGCGCAATGTTGCGTCTCGGGTCACAGGTGTGGCCATGGAAAATCATCAAATCATTCACATTATCGACGCCTCCAGCCGGATCAGGGGAGAACTCTCGCGCATTGCGTTTGACCTTGGTTATCATGCCGAGGTTTATTCCGATTTAGAGGAATTAACCGAACGCCCCTTAAGCGGCGGGATCATCGTGGCGCGCGATGATATGCCCAGCGGCGGGATTGAAGCTTTGATGGCCGAACTGACAAATCGCGGGGTCTGGCTGCCTCTGATCGCGCTGGCGGAATTGGCGTTGCCCGATAGGATAGTGGCCGCTACCAAAGCGGGCGCGCTCAGCTATCTTTCGCTGCCACTCGACATTGGACAATTTGACCGGACTTTGACCGCGATTAGCCTGGAAGCGCGCGAATTTGGTGAGGCCCGGCGAAAACTTATCGAGGCGCGCGACCGCATTTCCAACCTGTCAGGGCGTGAACGCGAAGTGCTCGATTGGCTGACCAAAGGTCTCAGCAATAAGGAAATCGCGCGCGAACTTGATATCAGCCCGCGCACGGTAGAGATCCACCGTGCTAAGATGATGCACAAGCTGGGCGCACATCATCCGGCAGAAGCAGTGCGGCTCAGGATGGAAGCGCAGATTGGACCGCGCGTCTCTGCGCTGGCATAGCCAAAACGCACTAGCGGCAAAAGCTGCTGTCGCCGGTTTCCACGTGAAAGTGATCTTTGTGCGCGGCGTTGTAAGACGGGCCAAGGACAGTGCCAAAACGCTTGCAGGCGCTATCATGGATGACACGCAGGAACTCGCGCTCGGATTTGGCTTTGCCTTCCCAGCCGTCAGCTACGCTGATCCGGCGTCCGTCTGCCAGAACAAACGCTGAAATGTCGATTGCATTGGCATTTGAGTGCGCGGAACGGCGGTTTGTCCCGGCAACATTGCGGCAGGAGTAGCTTCCCATCGTCTCGATCTTGACCAGCGGGCTGCCCATGATCTGCCGCGCGGCGCGGTCAACACCGAAGCGCGCCCATCCGGCGAAGGCGTTGGCGGTAGGGCAGGCAACCGGACCCAGATTTGCCAAACCGAAACTGGCCATATCTCCGCGCAAGGCGGAAAGGCGGACAGAATTTATGGTCGAACAGCCTGCGCCGTAATATTTGTCTGGAACAGGATCAAAGCGCGATCCGGTTTGGCCAAGCTGCGCGAGGCATTTTTGGGCAATGGGCGATGCAGGCATGGTCTGCGCACTCGATGTGCTGCGCGGCTGATGCGCCGCTTTGCCGCCGCCAGTAGGCAAGAGACTACAAGCGCCGAGGGCCACACAACTGGCCACCAAGATGATCGACCGGAACATGACGGTCATTATGGTCAAAATTGTGTTAATGAAGCTCTAATTCTGCCTGATTTTCTTAGCGCAAAAACCCTTATGCGCGCAAAATTATTCGGGCGCGTCAATCTGCTGCCACAGCTCTATCTTGACCCCGTCCGGATCGAGCAGCCAGGCGAATTTGCCGTAACCCTCATCGACCGTGTCGAGAATCTCCACGCCTTTGCTTTTCAGCAAGGCGACAAATCCGTCGAGGTCGTCAACCCGCAGATTGATCATAAATCCGCCTACGCCGGGCTTGAGGTATTTGTCGTCGCTGAAATGGCTAATCAGCGAGTAGGGCTTTTCGCCGCTTTCTTCCGACCAATTGAGCTGCGGGCCATATTCACCATCGATGCCTAATGTATCGCGGTACCAGGCCCGCGTCGCTTCGGGATCTTTCACAACATAGAATATGCCGCCAAGTCCGGTAATCTTTGCCATTTAAGCCTCCTTTTTACGCGTCAGAGCGCTTACCCCAACGATAGCGATCCACGCGGCGGCGAAGCCGGGGATGATTTCATAGACGCCCGGTCCGCCCATGAAGGCGCTGTTCCAGCCAAGCGAAATCCAGAGCATGACCGTAGCTGCACCAATCACCAGACCCGCGACCGCTCCTGCGCCGGTCATCTTGTTCCAGGTGAGCGAAAGTATAATCAGCGGACCGAAGGCGGCGCCAAATCCGGCCCACGCGTTTGCGACCAGACCAAGCACCTGACTGTCAGGATTGCTGGCGATCGCGAGCGCTGCCAGCGCGACCAGCAACACGCTCAGCCTGCTAACTGCCACTGTCTCACGCTCGCTTGCGTGTTTGCGCAAGAACAGCCGGTAGAAATCCTCGGTCAACGATGATGATGCGACCAGCAACTGTGAACTGATGGTGCTCATGATGGCTGCAAGCAACGCCGCGAGCAGGAAGCCGGTAATCAGCGGATGAAACAGCAAGTGCGCCAAAACGATAAAGATAGTTTCCGGATCATCGACGACGATCCCGTTGCGGTCCGCATAGGCGCGGCCTGCTAAACCGACGCCGATGGCGCCAAGTAGCGCAAGACCCATCCATACCATAGCAATGTTACGCGCAGTCTTGACCGCCTCGACACTGCGGACGGCCATAAAGCGAACGATGATATGCGGTTGGCCGAAATAACCGAGACCCCAGGTTACCGCGCTGAGAAACCCGATAAAGGTCAGCCCGCCAAACAGGTCCAGAAAACCAGGCTGGACCTGTGTCAGCGACTGGCCCGCTGTTCCGCCTTCACCGAACATTACCACCAGCGGCATCAGGATAAGCGCGACCACCATGATGCAGCCCTGCACAAAATCGGTCAGGCTGACCGCCAGAAAACCGCCAATCATCGTATAGGCGAGCACTACGCCTGCGGTAAGCCAGATGCCGAGCGCATAATCGGACAAGCCGATATTGCCGAACAGGCCTGCAAAGCTCGTCTCGAACAGTTTGCCCCCGCCAACCAATCCGGCAGCGGTGTAAACCGCAAAAAAGGCGACAATAATCACTGCCGAAATTACCCGCAGCATGACCGCCTTGTCGGGAAAGCGGTTGGCAAGAAATTCTGGGATGGTCAGCGCATTACCCAGTTCCTCGGTCTGCTTGCGCAGCCGCGGAGCGACGACAATCCAGTTGACCAATGCGCCGACGAACAATCCGATCCCGATCCAGGCTTCGACCAATCCGGACACGAAGAGTGCGCCGGGCAGGCCAAGCAGCAGCCATCCCGACATATCCGACGCGCCAGCAGACAGCGCGGCGACGGCCGGATGAAGGTCGCGGCCCGCCAGCAAATAGCCCGCGCTGTCAGAGGTTGATTTGCGCCATGCGTAAACCCCGATGGCGATCATAGCGATGAAGTAGACTGCGAGCGAAATAAGTGTGCCAGTTTCCATATGCGGCGCAATACCATCGCATGCATCATAAGGCTACTGCAGCGGTAATCAGGGTCTGGTTTGCCCCTGACCGTGCACCAGATATTTAAAGCTGGTCAATTGCTCCAACCCGACCGGGCCGCGTGCATGCATCTTGCCGGTTGCGATGCCGATTTCCGCGCCCATGCCGAATTCGCCCCCATCGGCAAATTGGGTCGATGCATTGTGCATCACAATCGCACTGTCGATAGAGGTCAGGAACTGGCGCGCGGCGTCGTTGTTTTCTGTCAGAATAGCATCGGTATGCCCCGAAGAATGCGCCGCGACGAACGGTATCGCCTCTGCAAGGCCATCGACCACTTTAACTGACGCGATTGCATCGAGATATTCGGTGCTGAAGTCCTCCGCCGAGGCGGGCTTGATCCGCGCGTCGATCGCGGTAGCTTCGGCGTCGCCGCGCAATTCGCAATCGGGCAGGGCATCGGCCAGCCGCGGGATGAATTCGGCGGCGATTGCGCGGTCGATCACAATGCTTTCTGTCGCCCCGCAGACGCCAGTCCTGCGTAGCTTGGCGTTGCGGATAATGTCCGCCGCTTTGGTCAGGTCAGCTTCGTTGTGAACGTAGGTGTGGCAATTGCCATCAAGATGCAGGAGCGTTGGAACGCGCGCCTCGTCGCGAACCAGCTCAACCAATCCGCGACCGCCGCGCGGGATCGCAAGGTCGATGAACTCGCTCGCGCGAAGCAATTCGCCCACCGCGGCGCGGCTGGTGGTGCCAACCATTTGCACGGCAT
>JBATLU010000015.1:0-3459 GCA_049289475.1 Pontixanthobacter sp.
GCCTTGGGCAGGACGATTCCGGCGGAATTGCCGATCTTGGTCATCTTGATCGGCTTTCTAATACGGGTGTTAGAACCCACAACGAGAAGGTCGGCAAGCTTCTTGGCAAAGTATATAATGACCAAAACTTATTCGTCGGCGGCACCATAATTTGGTATGTTATTTTCTGCCCATTCCTGGTTCACGCGTTCACTCCAATGATCTCTTTGTGCCTTAGATGGTCTAATTGGATCAGTCGCGCTCCCGCGCATATCGACTAATTGAAGGTGAACAAGCCGAGTGTCGCTTGTTATTTGATTTTCACAATCCAAAAGGTTCTTGACTCCAAAGCGCAAAGCTTCGCCTCGCACACCGTAATGACTGTCAATTTGACCTGCGACAATCAATAGCCCGTTTTCAATGTTGGTTGAAGCCGTAGTAAATGTTCCGATAATCCCGTTTTCTCGAATTGCGACCTTCTCCTTGGCTTCAATGACAATGTACTCATTCGGGGGCAAAGAAAAATTTTTCCTCCTAGTACCAAAGGTATGAGAAACGTCATACTCGCCATCTTCGCCTCTAGTATAGATGCGCCCAGGCGTAAGTGTGTAAGCAGCAGACTTGAGATTTTTCTCTTCAAATGGATCGATTGTAATACTGTTCTTTTCCAGTAGTATCCTGAGCTGGCGATTTGTAACTACGTTCCCGTACATTTCTTCACTCCAAAATGTTCATTACGCTATCATGCTGTTGCCCAATTGCGGCCTCAAGCGCGGCCTTCTTTTTCGAAAGGTCCGCAAGCGCATTCGTACTTAATGCCCCCCCTGGACCACCGGAACTGTCCCTTTCAAGCCGGCGAATTTCTTTGCTATAATGCTCGACCAGTAAAGTAGCCAGAGCAAGACTTCTTTCCGCTGCGGCTTGCTCACGTGTCACCTCAACGAGAGCTGATTGCTGCACAACCGAATTGCGGAGCTCTTCGCTTTGTAATTTTAATGCCCAAACGCTTTGTCGTAACTCGTCGCTTTGTTGAAAAAAGCCAAGCACAAGCCAAAGAAGGGCCAGTGGACCTAATATTCCGGCCAGCAAGTCGCCGAACTCATTTGGCTTCATTGCTTCAATAGCAGACCACATGAAGGCAAAATAGACCGCGAGCCCCGCCCCTATTATGATTGAAAAACAAATCCCGACTTTGGCATAGATCGAGAGTCGGGTTCCATTCTCATTTCTCGAAGGCATATAAGTCCCCAAATCGCGATAGTTGCCACTGTTTTTCTCGCACACATTTTTCTACATCGAATTCCGGGGACAGTACATCGAATTCCGGGGACAGTATACTAATTAGCCCACTCCAGCAACCGGGACGGCCATCAATTACGGTGACAGGTGCAATAACCCCCATACTCAACCTCCCACCTACTCCACCGCAGGCGCATCCACCGCATCGCCGGTTGCATCGCCGACCGCCTCTGGCTGGGTGGAGCATTTGCCGAGAGCGTCGAAATAGAGCCGGAACGCTTCGCGATCCCCCGCCAGAGCGCGGCGCAATTGTGCCTCGGCCTCATCGGCGGCTTGGCGATAGGCCATTTGATTGATCCCGTCCTCACCAAAGAACTCGGCGGCGTGCATCGCATATTCCCACCGCAAGGCAGCGGGAAAGTCACTTAGCGCATCTGCCGGGATTTTGCCGCCAGCATCGACCGCATCGCGGTGGAATGTCCACCGGCCGACACAGCGCGACGCATCCTTGCGGCTATACACCATCGGGGCCTCCCCCTCTCCGGTGAAAAAGGCGCGGCCGGCAAGTAACCAGTTAACCCCCGCAGTCCGCCCGGCATTCCCGGCGCAGCCCGCCAGCAATGCGGTGGCCGCAAAGGTTAAGGACAATTTCCGGCAGCGGCTCCCAGACATCAATCGTGCTCCCGGTCGCCTTGGCCGATGTAAAGCTCGCGCCCGCCTTCATTATAGACCTCGCTCATCTCGCGCATCCCCTCCTCGGCGGCCAAGCGGCTGGCCTCGGCGGTTTCGCTGCCCAGTTTCTCGCTCGCGAGGAATCCCTCTGCTGTCTGGTTCTGCTTGGCGGCGAAATCGCGCACTTCCTGACTGATCTGCATCGAGCAGAATTTCGGGCCGCACATCGAACAGAAATGCGCGGTCTTTGCGCCTTCTGCGGGCAGGGTCTGGTCGTGATATTCCTCCGCCGTTTCGGGGTCGAGCGACAGGTTAAACTGGTCGCGCCAGCGGAATTCGAAGCGCGCTTTTGACAGCGCATCGTCGCGGACCTGCGCCGCCGGATGGCCCTTTGCCAGATCGGCGGCGTGGGCGGCCAGCTTATAGGTAATCACGCCGACTTTCACATCGTCGCGGTCGGGCAGGCCGAGGTGTTCCTTGGGCGTGACGTAGCACAGCATCGCGGTGCCGTACCAACCGATCTGCGCCGCGCCGATGCCGCTGGTGATGTGGTCATAACCCGGCGCAATGTCGGTGACTAACGGCCCGAGCGTGTAGAACGGTGCCTCGCCGCAGACCTGCAGCTGTTTCTCCATATTCTCCTTGATCTTGTGCATCGGGACATGGCCCGGCCCCTCGATCATCACCTGCACATCCTGTTTCCAGGCGCGGTGAGTCAGCTCGCCCAGCGTGTAGAGCTCGGCAAATTGCGCTTCGTCATTGGCGTCAGCGATGCTGCCGGGGCGCAGGCCGTCACCCAGACTGTAGGCGATGTCATAGGCCTTCATGATCTCGGTAATGTCGTCGAAATGTTCGTAGAGGAAGCTTTCCTTGTGATGCGCGAGGCACCATTTTGCCATGATGCTGCCGCCGCGCGATACGATACCGGTGACGCGTTTGGCCGCCATCGGGACATAGGGCAGGCGCACGCCCGCATGGATGGTGAAGTAATCGACGCCCTGTTCGGCCTGTTCGATCAGCGTGTCGCGGAAGATTTCCCACGTCAGATCCTCGGCCACGCCGCCGACTTTCTCCAGCGCCTGATAAATCGGCACGGTCCCGATCGGGACGGAGGAATTGCGGATGATCCACTCGCGCGTGTCATGGATGTTGCGGCCGGTGGAAAGATCCATCACCGTGTCCGCGCCCCAGCGGGTCGACCAGACCATCTTGTCCACTTCGCTCGCCACGTCGGATGCCACGGCGGAGTTACCGATATTGGCGTTGATCTTGACGAGGAAATTGCGGCCAATCGCCATCGGCTCGCATTCGGGGTGGTTGACGTTGGAGGGGATGATTGCCCTGCCGCGTGCAACCTCGTCGCGCACAAATTCGGGGGTGACGAATTCGGGGATGCTGGCGCCGAAGCTCTCGCCGCCCGACGGGGCTTTGCGGGCCATTTCGCGGCCGATATTCTCGCGCGTGGCGACATATTCCATCTCGGGCGTGATGATCCCTTGGCGGGCATAGTGCATCTGGCTGAGGTTCGCGCCCGCCTTGGCGCGCAAGGGGCGGCGCAGCGCGGTCGGG
>JBATLU010000016.1:0-16614 GCA_049289475.1 Pontixanthobacter sp.
ACATAGACCCCAGTTTCGCAGGACAAACTGGCAATAAAATATCGGCCCCATCCCGCCGCACCCGTTCCGCTCGCGTAGTTTTTAAGTGATTGGCAATCTGACTGGGGCAATTTTGCCTCTACAAAACCGAGCTCTTCCATGCTGGGTTGTGCCGGATCATCGCCGAAGCACCGCCCAAGTGAGCGCGACGCATAGGCAATGGCATCAGCAGGCGGCGGCGAAGCGAAATATTGGCGGATAGCCTTCAGATCACCTTCATTCGGCCCCCACGGCCGAGTGAATGCCTTGACCATCCGGCTGTTGGGCGGAATGCCGCAGGTGCCGCCTTTTTCAAAACACTTTGCAAAGCTGTATGTGTTCCCCCTAGCGGCCTCAATGATCGCTTCGGGGCCGCTGTAATACCATGACATAATCATTGCCGAATTGAGTTCGGGACCAACAGTATTCATATCCCTGCGGACCAATGTAAGGGTATTGTGGTTAAATGGTTTGGACCATTCGGCAAAGGCGACGGGGCATGTTCGGGTTAATTTATAACCATTGTCTAGCCCGATGAATGTGTTGTTGAGCGCGGCTGAAATCCGGTCAAACATCGTGCTATTGCCGCCGCTATTATTCTGGGCTGAAGCCATGCTGTCCAAGGGTACTCCGACTCCAAGGACGGCAAAAAATAGTACGAGTGACCAAAATTTTGAAATAATTCCCCGCTTCAATTACTGTTCCTTTGCCCTAGCCCCAGCAGCGCGCACGCCGCGTTTCAAACTGTGACGATAATTTAGCCCGGCATCTTAATTTGTAAATTGTCTTTCTCCTCGACCAGAATTGGCCGAGGTAGATAACGAATGGCTGCGTTCAGGATTGCGCAGCGAGAGACCGAATGACCGATATTGGGGCGCAAAGCGGTCATAGGGTTGGGCCATCGAGAACGCTCGCTATCGGGCCCTAACCCCACAACCAAAACAAAACCGCAGAAGGCAACGAAACCCAGCCCTATTCTCCTTCAGCCGCCGCCATCACATCCATGAAGTTGCGCGCGGCCTCGCGGTCGGCCTCGTCTTTGAAGCTGGCTTCCAGATCGGGCGCTTCGCCGAGCATGTGGAGCAGCGACCATAGGGCGAAGCGTTTGCCTCGGTCTTGCTCCATGCCCAGATCGACCAGCATCCGCTCGGTCCCCGCCGCCATTGCTGCAGGGGTCATCGCGGATATATCCGCAGCGGCAAAATAGCGCTGGAGGAGATCGTCAAAATCCATCGCTAGTGCCTACGCCTTATGCTTCTCCAACTCGTCCCCCGCCAGCGTCACCACATGCAGCAAATTGGTGCTGCCCGGAGTGCCGAAGGGCACGCCCGCGAGTGCGATCAGCTTGTTGCCTGCCTGGCCGAAACCGTGGCGCAGCGCCATGCGTTTGCCCTTGGCGATCATTTCTTCAAAGCTGCCGATGTCGCGTGTCATTACTGCGTGAGCGCCCCACAGCAGCGCCACGCGGCGCGCGGTTTTGAGCGAGGGGGTCAGCACCAGCATCGGCACCGATGGCCGCTCACGCGCAACGCGGCGTGCGGTCGAGCCGGAACCTGTGAACACCGTGATTGCGGCGATATTGACTGTATCGGCGATGGTCATGCATGCGTGGCTGAGCGCGTCCGCCGTTGTCCGGTCGGGCGGCGTGTCGAGATAGCGCACGCGGCCGAGATAATCCTCGTCGCGTTCCACCTGCGCGGCAATCCGGTCCATGATCGTGACCGCTTCTTCGGGCCAGTCGCCCGCGGCGGTTTCCGCGCTCAGCATCACTGCATCGGCCCCGTCATACACCGCATTGGCGACGTCGGAGACTTCGGCGCGGGTCGGCGCGGGGCTTTCGATCATGCTTTCGAGCATTTGCGTCGCGACGATCACCGGCTTGCCCGCGATGCGCGTCTTGTTGACGATGCGTTTTTGCAGCGGCGGGACTTCTTCAGGGTTGAGTTCGACCCCCAGATCGCCGCGCGCAACCATGATCCCGTCGGACATTTCGATGATTTCATCGAGACGTCGGACCGCCATCGGCTTTTCGATCTTGGCGCAGAGCGCCCCGTATCCGCCCATCAGCTTGCGTGCCTCGGCCAGATCTTCGGGCCGCTGGACAAAGCTAAGGCCAATCCAGTCCGCGCCTTTTTCTACCGCAAAGGCGAGATCGCGGCGGTCCTTGTCGGTCAGCGCGGGGATGGGGATTTCGGCATCGGGCACATTCACGCCCTTGCGGTCCGAAATTACTCCGCCGACTTCCGCCGAGCAGAGGATTTCGTTTTCATCGGCGCGGATCACCCGCAAGCGGATTTTGCCATCATTGATCAGCAGTCGCTGCCCCTTTTCGAGCAGTCCGAACAATTCGGGATGCGGCAGTTCGACGCGGGTCTCGTCGCCCGGTTCGGGATTGCGGTCGAGCGTGAAATGGCCCGAATGGCGGATCACCGCCTTGCCGTCCTTGAACTTGCCGACGCGCAATTTCGGCCCCTGAAGGTCGCAGAAAATCGCAATCGGGCGGCCGATGTCCAGCTCCAGCTTGCGGATCGCGGCGATGGTTTCGGCGTGGGTTTCATGCTCGCCGTGGCTCATGTTGACGCGGAAAGCGTCCACGCCCGCGCGCACCAGCTTCTCCAGCATGGCGGGATCGCGGCTGGCAGGGCCGACGGTGGCGAGGATTTTGACCTTACGAGTACGCGGTTCTAGTTTTTTCATAGGCCGAGCTATGCCAGAGCCGTATTGCAACTCAAGGACCAAAAGCGAAAGACACAGCGATGGATACGAATGCGGACACAAATCTCGATGCTTTGCCCGATGCGGTGGCGGCGGCCGCGTTCCGCCGGCTGGTGCGCCATTTGCAGCACCGATACGACGCGCAGAACATCGATCTGATGGGGCTTTCCGGCTTTTGCCGCAATTGTCTGGCAGACTGGATTTTGGATGCGGGGTTTGAGGGCGACAAAGCGGCGGCGCGCGAACTGATCCACGGAATGCCGCAGGACCAATGGAAAGCCACCCGCCAATTGCCCGCCACCGAAGAACAGCTGAAACGGATGGAAGAGAGCGTGGCAAAAAATAAACCGTGAATTGATGCGAAGCGGCCTTCACCCTTTGCCGCCCGCTGTCTATCAGGCGCTCAATCGATTCTCATTCCATTGGAGTTTACAACATGGCTGAAGCCACCGACGACCGCCTGCGCCTGCTGATCGAACGCATCGAACGCCTCGAAGAAGAAAAGAAGGGCATCGCCGACGATATCCGCGATGTTTACGCCGAATCCAAAGCGGTCGGTTACGATCCCAAGATCATGCGGCAGATCGTGCGTCTGCGAAAAATGAAGCCCGATGATCGCAGCGAAATGGAAATGATCCTCGACACCTATAAAGCGGCTTTGGGACTGGGCTAAACCGTCCATTTGGCGCTGAAGCACAATTCTCTAGTGATGATACAATCTTGAAAGGGAGCATGCGATGATTGTTACCACAACGCCTTCGATTGAAGGCCGTCCCGCGCGCGAATATTTGGGCATCGTCACCGGAGAAGTGATTGCAGGCGCAAACATTGTGCGCGACCTGTTCGCTTCGATTACCGACATTGTCGGTGGCCGTTCTGGCAAATATGAAGATGTTCTGGCCAACGCCCGCGAAAAGGCGCTTGCGGAAATGAAAGAACGCGCTGCGCAGATGGGCGCCAACGCAATCGTCGGTGTTGACATCGACTATGAAGTGTTGGGCAAAGCCGGATCGATGCTGATGGTCAGCATAAGCGGGACTGCGGTAAAGGTTTAAGCGATGCTTGTCCGTGCGGCGCATTCCGGTGATTCGGAAGCCTGCGCGGCGATCTATGCGCCCTTTGTTACCGATAGCTGGGTCAGCTTCGAAGCCGCGCCACCTGACGCGCAGGAAATGGCGCAGCGGATTGCCGATTATTCTGCCAGTCACGCTTGGTTGGTGGCGGAGACTGACGGGAAAATTGCGGGCTTTGCCTATGGTTCGCAGCACCGCAGCCGCATGGCCTATGCCAGCTCTTGCGATGTCACTGTTTATGCCGCGCCAGAATATGCGCGGCAGGGGGTCGGACGCGCGCTCTATGCGGAATTGCTGCCGCAATTGGCCAGGAAATATCATGCCGCCTTTGCCGGAATCGCGCTTCCCAACCCGGCCAGTGTGGCATTGCACGAGGCGGCGGGCTTCACCCTGGTCGGGATTTACCGCGAGGTTGGTTTCAAGCTGGGCGAATGGCGCGATGTCGGCTGGTGGCAGCGGTTGCTCTGACGGTCCACTCCGGTGTAAGGGCGCGCAACTTCGATTCACTCAGACAATAGCGGATTACCATGGCAGGCCATTCCAAATTCAAGAATATCATGCACCGCAAAGGTGCGCAGGATAAGAAACGTTCGAACCTGTTTTCCAAGCTCAGCCGCGAAATTACCGTGGCGGCGAAGATGGGCACGCCCGATGTGGATATGAACCCGCGTCTGCGGCTGGCGGTCAACACTGCCAAGGGCCAGTCGATGCCCAAGGATAATATCCAGCGCGCCATCGACAAAGCGAGCGCAGGCGATGATGAGAGTTACGAAGAGGTCCGTTACGAGGGTTACGGCCCCGGCGGCAGCGCGATTATCGTCGAGGCGCTGACCGACAACCGCAACCGCACCGCGACCAATGTCCGCACAGCCTTCTCCAAGAATGGCGGCAACCTCGGCACCGCCGGTTCGGTAGCGCACGGCTTCGAGCGGCTCGGTTACATCGAATATTCAGCCGAAGCTGGCGGCGAGGACAAGGTTCTCGAAGCCGCAATGGAAGCGGGCGCGGAAGATATTCAATCGTCCGAAGACGGGCACGAGATCTGGACCGCTGCCGACGATTTGCACGAAGTTGCGTCCAGCCTCGAAAAGGCGCTCGGCGAGGCCAAAGAGGTCAAGCTGGCGTGGAAACCCAACCTCACCGTCGATCTTGACGAGAAAGACGCAGCGATCCTGCTCAAGCTGATCGACCAGCTCGACGACGACGACGATGTTCAGACCGTGTGGGGCAATTACGAGATTTCCGACGATGTGATGGAGAAGCTCGAGGGGTGATGTGGACCCTTGTCGCCAAGGCACTGCTTGCAGGGGCAATGATCGCGGCGATTGCTGAAATCGGTAAACGTCTGCCAACGATGGCGGCGCTGATTGCCAGCCTACCGCTGGTGAGTGTGCTAGGAATGATCTTCCTGTGGCATGCGCGCCCCGATGCGGAGAATATGGCGCGGCACAGCACGGCGACTTTCTGGTTTGTCTTGCCGAGCCTGCCGATGTTTCTGCTGATCCCTATTTTGCTGCGCGCGGCGGTTCCTTTCTGGCTGGCGTTGATGATGGGCTGTGTGGTTACGGTCGCGCTGTATCTGCTGATGGTCCATTTTGGTCCGCGTGCGGGAATAAGGTTCTGATCATCCTCGGCCTTGATCCCTCGCTTTCCTGCACCGGCTGGGGCGTAGTGCGCAGCGAGGGTTCGCGGCTGACGCATGTTGCCAACGGCCAGATCAAGAGCGATGCCAAAGCGCCGATGGCGGAGCGACTGGCGGCGCTGCAAAGCGGCGTAGCGGCAGTTATCGCCGAATACGCGCCCGACCGCGCATCGGCGGAGGAAGTCTATCTCAATAAGAACCCGCAAAGCACGCTCAAGCTGGCGCAGGCACGCGGCGCGGTGCTGGCGGCGTGCGGAGCGGCGGGGCTGAGCGTGAACGAACACGCGGCGCGGCTGGTCAAGAAAGCGGTGGTCGGCACGGGTGCAGCGGAAAAAGTTCAGGTCCAGTCCATGATCAAAGTGCTGTTACCCGGCACGAAAGTGGCGGGCGCCGATGCGGCAGATGCGCTGGCGGTGGCGATTGCCGATGCGCATCTGGGCGGCCGGAATTAGGAACAAGCAATGACTATCCATCTTTACGGCATTCCCAATTGCGACACGGTCAAAAAGGCCCGCACATGGCTCGATGCGCAGGGCGTGGAATATATTTTTCACGATTATAAAAAGGAAGGCGCCGATCCCGCCAAATTGTCTGCATGGGTCGAAGCCGCAGGCGCTGACATTGTTCTCAACAAGCGCGGCACCACCTTTCGCAAACTCTCCGACGCGGACAAGGCCGATATTGATGCAGCGAAGGCTGTCATGCTGATGACGCGCAGCCCCAGCATGATCAAACGGCCAGTGGCCGAATATGCAGGCGGAATTCTGGTCGGTTTCAAGGAGGATGAATGGTCCGCAATTTTCTCCTGAGCGCAGTGGTCGCGCTTGCAGCCGTTACAGGGATGCCCGCCATGGCACAGAGCAATTTCCCGCTGATTATTGCGCACCGCGGTGCCAGCGCCGAGCGGCCCGAACACACGCTCGCTGCCTATGAGCGCGCGATAGATCAGGGGGCTGACTATATCGAACCCGATCTGGTTGTGACCAAAGACGGCGTGCTGGTTGCACGGCATGAGAACGAGATATCGGGCACCACCGATGTCGCCTCACGCGAAGAATTTGAGGACCGCCGCCGCAGCAAAACCATCGACGGGCAGTTGACCGCCGGATGGTTTGCGGAGGATTTTACGCTCGCCGAATTGCGCAGCCTGCGCGCCAAAGAACGCCTACCCGGTGTGCGGCCAGCCAATGCGCGGTTCGACGGCTTATATCAGGTGCCCAGTTTCGAAGACATTGTGAAGCTGGTCCGCGCGAAAGAGGCGGAAACCGGCCGCCGGATCGGTCTCTATCCCGAAATCAAGCATCCCGATTTTCTGCTGCAGGAAGAGGGGATCGATATGGTCGATCTGCTGCTCGCCGAATTCCGGCGGCTGGGCATCACGCCTGATGATCCGATATTTATCCAGTGCTTCGAGGTAGGTCCGCTCCAGCGGCTGAACCAGCGCAGCGACTTCAAATTGATCCAGCTTGTGTCAAGCGACGGTGGCCCGGCGGACGAACCCGCGATGAGTTACTCCGCGATGATTGCGCCTGCGGGCCTCGCGCATATTGCCGAATATGCCGATGGCTTGGGTGCGGAGATCACATTGATCCTCACTCCCGATGGCACGCCGACGTCGTTGGTGGCCGATGCAAAGGCGGCGGGTCTTTCAAGCGGGGTCCATGCCTGGACCGTTCGGCCGGAGAATGTCTTTCTCCCGCCCGCTTTGCGTTCCGCAGGCGGCGAGAATGCCAAAGGCGATGCGGTGCAATTGATTGATTTGCTCCGGCGCGCGGGGGTGAGCGGGTTTTTTACCGATGACCCCGCTCTTGCCTATACGGTCAAGACCGGACCGCGGTGACGATATAGTTCAGCGCAAGCTGGCTGGAGAGATGGAGCCCTTTCATCGGGCCAAAGGCAATGCCGACCGGCTCGCCCATGGTCAGCCCGACCTCGCTGAGCAGTTCGCGCAATTCGTCGGGCGTGATGAAATCATCCCAATGATGCGTGCCTTTGGGGATCATTCCAGTCGCTTCCGCGCCTTCAACCAGCAGCATGCGCGAGGCGGCGGTGCGGTTGGGGGTGGACAGGATCATCAGCCCGCCAGGCGATAGCCTCGCCGCGAGTTCGGCCAAGAACGCGCGTTTGTCCGCGACATGCTCGATCACTTCCATGCACGTCACCAGATCGAATTGCCCAACATTCTGCGCGCCGATCTCGCCGGCAATATAGCGAATATCGAGACCGCATCCTTCGGCATGGATCGCGGCGGCTTGCGCATTTTCCGGTGCCGCGTCGACGCCGGTCACCTTTGCGCCCAACCTCGCAAGCGGTTCGCACAGCAGACCCGCACCGCACCCGACATCGAGCGCGCTCTTTCCCGATAATGGCTTCACGCCCTCTACGTCGCCGCCCCAATGCAGATCGATCGCCTCGCGGACATAACGCAGCCTTACCGGATTGAGCCGGTGAAGCATGGCGGATGAACCTTTCGGGTCCCACCAATCCTGCGCCAGCTGGCCGAAATGCGCGGCCTCGTCTGGCCGAATGGTTGGCCCAGCTGCGGGGCTGCCATTTGAGGCGCGTGAAGAATTCGTTTCTGCGGTTACTGTTGCATCGCTCATGCGGCGACCTTAACAGCGCCAAGAGACTCGCACCAGTATGGGGATGACGTAGCGTGGCCCGCATTGTGATGAAATTTGGCGGCACTTCGATGGCCGGAACCGAACGCATCCGGCGCGTCGCCAATATTGTGCGCCGTCAGGCGGCGAATGGTGATCACGTCGCGGTGGTTGTGTCGGCGATGGCGGGCGAGACCGACCGGTTGGTCAATTTCTGCCGCGAAGCCAACGCGTTGTATGACCCGGCCGAATATGATGTGGTGGTGGCGAGCGGTGAACAGGTCACCTCGGGCCTGCTCGCGCTGACGCTGCAATCTTTGGGCTGCAAGGCACGCAGCTGGCTGGGCTGGCAAGTGCCGATCAAGACGATCGAGGCCCATGCCAAGGCGCGGGTCGATACAATCGATGCGCCCGATCTGATCGCCTCGATGGAACGCGGCGAGATTGCGGTGATCCCCGGTTTTCAGGGCATTTCCGAAGATGGCCGGATTACCACGCTGGGGCGCGGCGGATCGGACACTTCGGCGGTGGCGGTGGCAGCGGCGATCAAGGCTGACCGCTGCGATATCTACACCGATGTTGACGGGGTCTATACCACCGACCCGCGCATCGTGGCCAAGGCGCGCAAGCAGAAGGCGGTGACTTACGAGGAAATGCTCGAGCTGGCCTCGGTCGGGGCGAAAGTCTTGCAGACTCGCTCGGTTGGCCTAGCCATGAAAGAGGGCGTGCGGGTGCAAGTCCTCTCCAGCTTTATCGACGATGATTCGACCCCGGCCGATGATTTACCCGGAACCATGATCGTCTCCGAAGAGGAGATGGAACGCATTTTGGAGGAAGGCGATATGGAACGCCAGCACGTGACGGGCATCGCCCATGACAAGAATGAAGCGAAGATCATCCTGACCCGCGTGCCCGATAAACCGGGCGCGGTGGCGAATATTTTTGAACCGCTTGCGGGCGCATCGATCAATGTCGATATGATCATCCAGAACGTCGGCCGCGACAAGGGCGAGACCGACGTGACCTTCACCGTCCCGCAAGCCGATCTGGCGCGTGCGCAGGCGCTGCTGGAGGATAAGCGCGCCGCAATCGGTTTCAACCGCATCATCACCGACGATCACATCGCCAAAATCAGCGTGGTCGGTGTGGGCATGAAAAGCCATGCGGGCGTTGCCAGCACGATGTTCCGCGCCCTGTCCGACCGAGGCATCAACATTCAGGCAATCTCGACCTCTGAAATCAAAGTCAGCGTGATGATCGACGAAGATGAAACCGAACTGGCGGTGCGTGTGCTGCACACGGCTTACGGGCTGGATTCTCCAGAGTAGATTTACAGATGTGGCAAGCCGGAAAATTCCAATTTGTCCGGATCGTGCTGTTTGCGGTGTTTGCGGCTGTGATCTACGGGATCTTGCACGATCTAGTGACCGCGCATCTCAGCCTTGAGTATTTCACCATTGCCCATCCGCCGCTGCCACTGCCGCAAACATCGTTGGCGATGGCGCTGGCTTGGGGGGTGATTGCGACGTGGTGGTTCGGCGCAATTCTAGGGATAGCTTTGGGGTTTGCAGCGCAAATCGGCAAAGCGCCTAAAATCGATTTTGCCGAGCTCAAGCGCCCGATCATTTTACTGATGGTTGCCAGCGGTGTCTGTGCGGCTTTGGCAATGGTGATAGGCGCGCTGTTATTCCAGCTAGGCGTTATCTGGGTTGGGCCGATGTTGGAAAATGCTATCCCTTCTGAAAAGCATCAGGCATTTTTGGCCGCTGCATGGGCGCATTCGGCGAGCTACCTGATCGGCGGGATCGGCGGCCTATTTCTTGTCGCGCGAACGGCGTTGCGGCGCTATCGCTTATCGATCTTGCAGTCAGCCAGTAAGGCTGAAAACGGAATTTGAAACCATGCCTCACACCGCGAAAATCCTTCTCCTCGGCTCGGGCGAATTGGGCCGTGAGTTTGTCATCTCGGCCAAGCGGCTTGGGGCCTGTGTCATTGCCTGCGACGCCTATGACAATGCGCCTGCGATGCAATTGGCAGACAGCCGCGAAGTGTTTTCGATGCTCGATGCTGATGCGCTGAAGGCCGCGATTGCGAGGCACCAACCCGACTATGTTGTGCCCGAAGTGGAGGCGATCCGCACCGAGGTGCTGGCCGAGATGGAGGCCGCCGGGGTCAACATTGTCCCCTCCGCCCGCGCCACGCAATTGACGATGAACCGCGATGCGATCCGCGATGTCGCAGCGCAGGATTTGGGGCTGACCACCAGCCGATATAAATATGCCGAGAGCCTGGAAGAGGTGCTTGCGGGCGCGGAATTCACCGGGCTGCCGTGCGTGATCAAGCCGGTGATGTCGTCGAGCGGCAAGGGGCAAAGCACCGTCCGTAGCGCCGAAGAGCTGGAAACCGCGTGGAATTATGCCGTCGCCAATATGCGCGGCGACCGGGCGCGGGTGATCGTCGAGCAATTTGTCGATTTTGATTACGAGATTACTCTGCTGACCGTGCGGCATAAGGGCGGGGTCAGCTTTTGCCCGCCGATCGGCCATAGGCAGGAACGCGGCGATTATCAGGAAAGCTGGCAGCCCGCCGCGATGTCGGATGCCGCGATTGCCGCGGCGCAGGATATGGCGCGCAAAGTGGTCGATGATCTGGCCGGAGACGGTGCGGGTTACGGATTGTTCGGGGTTGAATTCTTCGTGAAGGGGGAGGAAGTGATCTTCTCCGAACTCAGCCCGCGCCCGCATGATACCGGTATGGTCACGCTGCTGAGTCAGAACCTCACCGAATTCGATCTCCACGCGCGCGCAATTATGGGGCTGCCGATCCCCGATCAAATTCGCGCGCGGCCCTCTGCCAGCGCGGTGATTTTGGCGGACCGGGACAGCGAAACGCTCAGCTATTCGGGTCTCGCCGAGGCGATGGAAAACGGCGCTGACATCCGCATTTTTGCAAAACCCACCTCGCGCCCCTATCGCCGGATGGGCGTGGCGCTCGCCTGTGCCGGTTCAACCGACGAAGCCCGCCGCCTCGCCAAGGAAGCAGCGGACAAAGTCACCATCCATTACGGCGAATAGCCGGTCTCAGCCAAATAGCAGCACACCCATGAAGCGGCCCGGCAGGAACGAGAAGATGCCGGGGATCATCAGCGCGCCGAGATACATTCCGATCAGATGCCGCTTGTGCGCCTGAATGTCGCCTTTGCGCACGGTGGTGATGGCTTTGTAGGCCCCGTGGAGCGTGATCGGCACGAAGATGTGGATCCACGAAAAATCGGTCCCGCCGCGAATGAAGATGATCGAGACGGCGGTCACCACCATCAGCGCCAGCCACAATTTTCCGAGCTGTTTGTGCAGCTTGGTGCCTTTGCGCGAGGCGAGCAGATATCCGCCCAGCGGCACCGCAGGAATAACCGCCGCTACATGGATCATCACCGACCAGCTTTTCCACGCATAATGATCGGGCGCGGCGCCCATGATGCCGCGGGTGAGGGCAAACAGGCACACTGCCGACATGGCAATCGCCGCTGCGCCGACAATGATGCGGGTTGCCGGGGCAATGTCAAAGCTGGCCTTCTTGGCTGTGATGGGGCGGGTGGGTGTAAGCGTGGCTGCGGTCATGTGATCCTCCGTAAAGTGCGTTTCGAATGTCACCATGCCGTCTGCCCGTTCGCCCGCAACCCGATCTGCGCAAATGGCACGCTTGCTTCGCCGGATGTGCACAATTCGGGTGCATTGCCACTTTACGAAGCGCGAATGGGCGCTAGGTTCAGGCGCATATGAGTGAAACGCCAGCCCGCGCGCGCACGCGCCTGATCCGCAAGATACTGATCGATCTGGCGATTATGACCGTGATTGGCGTGGGTCTTGCGCTGATCGGGCCGTTCGGCAGTTTCGCCGCGCCGCTGCCTTTCCGGCTGATCAGCTGGCTGATGTTTTCCTATCTTGGCTATGCCATTTACAGCCCGATGGGCGCAGTGGTTGACTGGGGGCAACGTGCGCTCGATTTACCCGCTGCGGGGCTGTGGGTGGCAGCGGTGCTGGCCGCGACCGTGCCGATGAGCATACTGGTTTGGGTGATCGGCTACTTGCCCGGTCCGGTGACCGCGCCAAGTCTGGAAGCGGCGCTGACTACCTATTTCTACGTGCTGGTGATCGGCGGCGGGGTGACCGCTCTGTTCTATGCGCTAGAGAACCGCAAGGACGCACGGGAGGAAGCCGCTGCGCCGGACCAACGGGCGCCTTCGCCGATTGCTGAATCGCCGTCTGGCAATGAAGCAACGTCCGCCCGTTTTCTTGACCGTCTTCCGCCCGCGCTCGGCAGCGATCTGATCGCGCTGGAGATGGAAGACCATTATGTCCGCGCACATACGTCTGCGGGGTCAGATTTGATCCTGCTGCGGATGCGCGACGCGGTAGCGGAACTGGACGGTATCGACGGCGCGCAGGTGCATCGAAGCTGGTGGGTGGCCAAGGACGCTGTTGAAGGAACGCGCAAGGATGGGCGCAATATCCGGCTGAAATTGCGCGGAGGGCTGGAAGCGCCCGTATCACGCAACGCTGCGCCGCTGCTGAAGGAGCAAGGCTGGTATTGAGCATAAATCGAAAAGCCCCCTTCCACCGGAGTGGAAGGAGGCTTCTTGCGACCCTTAAGGGGGCTCTTTTATTCTTATATTATTCCGAACAACCCGTTATTCATAACTTTGTTCCAAGCTGCAACAAAATCTTTTACGAATTTTTCTTCATTGCCGTTCTCGGCGTAGACTTCAGCCACTGCCCGCAGCTGCGAGTTAGAGCCGAAGACCAGATCGGCCCGCGTTCCGGTCCAGCGTTGTTTGCCGGTGGCACGGTCAATCCCGACAAATGCCTCGTCATCGCTGCCTTCGGCCGTTTTCCATTCGGTACCCATGTCGAGCAGATTGACGAAGAAATCATTGGTCAGCTTACCCGGACGGTCGGTTAGCACGCCGTGCTTGCTGTTGCCCGAATTGGCCGCAAGTGCGCGCATTCCGCCCACCAACACGGTCATTTCAGGGGCAGACAGGCCAAGCAGATTGGCGCGGTCGAGCATCAGTTCCTCGGTCTTGACCGAATGTTTCGCCACCAGATAGTTGCGGAAACCGTCGGCTTTCGGCTCGAGCGGGTCGAAGCTGTCGGCGTCGGTTTGCTCTGCACTGGCATCGCCCCGGCCCGATGTGAAGGGAACGCGGATGTCGAATCCGGCAGCTTTGGCTGCTTCCTCAACCGCCGCCGTTCCGCCCAGCACGATCAGATCGGCCATGCTGATTGCATGATCGCCCTTGATCGCTTCGAGCTTGGCCAGAACCTTGGCTAGCTCTGCCGGATCATTGGCCGCCCAGCCATTTTGCGGGGCCAGACGGACACGCGCGCCATTGGAACCGCCACGGTGGTCCGATTTGCGGTAGGTCCCGGCAGATGCCCATGCGGCCTTGACCAGTTCACTGGTGCTCAGTCCGCTCGACAGGATTGCGGCCTTGAACCCGCCGATATCGGCATCGCTGATTTTGGTGCCAGCCGACACCGGATCCTGCCAGATTAGATCTTCGGCGGGCACTTCTGGCCCGAGATAGCGGGCCTTGGGGCCCATATCGCGGTGACACAATTTGAACCATGCGCGGGCAAAAGCATCATCGAGCGCCGCCTGATCGTCGCGGAAACGTTCGGAAATCTTGCGATATTCCGGGTCCATCTTCAGCGCCATGTCGGCGGTGGTCATCATTGTCGGAACCTTCTTCGAAGGATCACGCGCATCGGGCGCCATATCTTCTTCTGATTGGTTTACCGGCTGCCATTGCTGGGCTCCCGCCGGTGAATGGACCAGTTCGAAATCATATTTGAACAGCAGGCGGAAGTAATCGCCGCCCCATTGGGTTGGATTGTTCGACCATGCGCCTTCGATGCCCGAAGTGGTGATGTGGCCGCCGCCAATCTGGCCGCTGTCAGTTGCCCAGCCAAAGCCTTGCAATTGCAAAGCTTCGCTTTCGGGGCTGCCACTCAGTTGGTCTGCGGGGATTGCGCCATGCGCTTTGCCGAAGGCATGACCGCCAGCGGTGAGCGCGACGGTTTCCTCGTCATTCATCGCCATCCGGTCGAATGTGGTGCGCATATCGCGTGCCGCCAGCAACGGGTCGGGATTGCCGCCTGGACCCTCGGGATTGACGTAGATCAGGCCCATCTGAATTGCGGCCAGAGGGTTCTCCAGCTCCTTGCCCTTGTCTGCGATGATGCGGGTTTCGGCACCCTGGTCGACCCATAGGTCTTCAGTGCCCCAATAGACGGTTTCGGGTTCAAACACATCTGCGCGTCCGCCGCCGAAACCGAAGGTCGGGCCGCCCATACTTTCAATCGCGACATTGCCAGTCAGGATGAACAGATCCGCCCAGCTGATATGCTTGCCGTATTTCTGTTTGATTGGCCACAGCAGACGGCGTGCCTTGTCGAGGTTGCCATTGTCGGGCCAACTGTTGAGCGGTGCAAAACGCTGCTGCCCTTCGCCTGCGCCGCCGCGCCCGTCGCCGGTGCGGTAGGTGCCCGCCGCGTGCCATGCCATGCGGATGAAAAACGGGCCGTAATTGCCATAATCGGCTGGCCACCATGGCTGGCTGTCGGTCATCAGCGCGGTCAGATCGGCTTTCAGTGCCTTATAGTCGAGCGCGTTAAACGCTTCTGCATAGTTGAAATCTTCGCCCATCGGATCGGGCGAGCCGCCGCCTTGCCGGAGCAGATCGACTTGCAAACTGTCGGGCCACCAGTCGCGATTGGTGCGTCCTGTGAGCGAGCGTTTTTCACCGCTGCCGCCAAAAGGGCAACCGGATGTTTGGGGATCTGCTTCTGCCATGGGAAATTCCTCTGCTGTTTGTGGTTATGGTGGAGCCTTACCACACCAAGTTAGATTGACCGAAACGATTAAAAGCCATCAGTCTAATCGGATAATCCGATTTACGGGCGAGCCATGCTGATTCGATCTATGCAGCATATCTTGCCCGCAAACTGTGACTGGCATAAGGCGCAGCTCTGTCTTTATCGGAGTATTCATGACCAGCTTTCCCAAAACCTCTGCGCTGATGCAGCGCGGCACAGACTTTCTTGGCAGTGAATATGCCATACTTTGCGGGGCGATGAGCTGGGTTTCGGAGCGCAATCTGGTTTCCGCCATCAGCAATGCGGGCGGGTTCGGCGTGATTGCCTGCGGGGCAATGACGCCCGAATTGCTCGACGGCGAAATCGCCGCGACCAAGGCGCTGACTGACAAACCCTTCGGCGTGAACCTCATTACCATGCACCCGATGCTGTTCGATCTGATCGAGGTCTGCAACAAACACGGCGTGACCCATGTGGTGCTGGCAGGCGGAATCCCGCCCAAGGGCAGTGTCGAGGCGATCAAGGCGTTTGGCGCGAAGGTTATTGTATTCGCCCCCACGCTGGCGCTCGCCAAGAAGCTGCTGCGCAGCGGCGGTGATGCACTGGTGATCGAAGGTATGGAAGCGGGCGGCCATATCGGCCCTGTTTCCACCAGTGTTCTGGCACAGGAATTCCTGCCTGAACTGAGTGAAGACCATCTGGTGTTCGTCGCGGGCGGGATCGGGCTGGGGCAAGCGATTGCCGGTTACCTCGAAATGGGCGCGGTTGGCGTCCAGCTCGGCACGCGCTTTGCCTGCGCCAAGGAAAGCATCGCGCATGAGAATTTCAAGAAAGCCTTCTTCCGCGCCAATGCCCGCGATGCGATCACCAGCGTGCAAGTCGATCCGCGCCTGCCGGTGATTCCGGTCCGCGCTTTGAAAAACAAAGGCACCGAGGAGTTTACCGCCAAGCAGATTGAAGTCGCCAAACTGCTCGACAGCGGCGAGATTGAAATGGGCGAAGCGCAATTGCAGATCGAACATTTCTGGGCGGGCGCCCTTCGCCGCGCAGTGATCGATGGCGATGTTGAAAACGGCTCGATCATGGCCGGCCAATCGGTTGGCATGCTTAAAGAAGAAGAGCCGGTTGCCGACATCATGATAAAGCTGATGACGCAATGCGAAGCGGCTCTGAACAGGCGCTAATATGGCAGAACCACTTGTCCTCACCCTCAGCTGCACCGATCGGCCCGGTATTACCGCACGGGTGACCAACTTCCTGTTCGAACGCGGCGGCAATGTGCTCGAAGCGCAGCAATTTAACGACCGTGACAGCGACGCGTTCTTTATGCGGGTCGAGTTTGATCCCGATAGGACGACCCGCGAGACTCTGCGCGCCGATTTCGCGCCGATTGCGGCCGAATTCGGGATGCAATGGAAGCTCGCGCTGCGCGACCGCCCGCGGCGGGTGATGATCATGGTCAGCAAATTCGACCATTGCCTCGCCAGCCTGCTCTACCGCTGGCGGATCGGCGAATTGCCGATGGAGCCGGTCGCGATTGTGTCCAACCATCCCGCCGACGCGATCAGCCATACCGACCTCAGCGGCCTGCCGTTCCACCATCTGCCGGTCACGCGGGAGAGCAAGGCGCAGCAAGAGGCGCAGGTCCGCGCTATTGCCGAGGAAACCGGCGCAGAGCTGGTGGTGCT
>JBATLU010000017.1:0-16537 GCA_049289475.1 Pontixanthobacter sp.
ATGATGTGATGGAACGCGCGCCGGTCATCGTCGGCGGGGTAGAAATTGCCGAATCCGCTATTGCGGCAGAAGTGCAGAACCATCCCGCTCCCGATGCCGAGGCGGCATGGAACGCGGCGGCAGAGGCTTTGGCTATCCGGCAGCTACTGTTGGCTGAGGCAGATCGTTTGAAGATTGAGGCAGAAGAGCGCTGCGATGCGGAAGGTCGTCGTCTTGCGGATGACGACGCCCGGATCGATGCACTGCTAAGTCAGGAAGTCGCTGTCCCGGAGGCTAACGAAGCGGAGGCGCGGCGTTTCTATGACCAGCACCGCGAACGGTTTGCCAGCGAGCCTTTGGTCGAGGCGGAACACATCCTGTTCTCCGCCAGCCCGAATGATGAATTCAACTACAGCCTGGCTGTGGGCGATGCGCGCATGGCGATCCGCGAGTTGGAGAAGGACCCATCGTGCTTTGCTAAGCTGGCCAAAGCCAAGTCCGCCTGTCCATCGAAAGAACAGGGCGGCAATCTGGGTCAGATCGGGAAGGGGCAAACCGTGGCCGAATTCGAGCAGGCGCTGTTCGCGCTGTCCGAGGGTGAATTGTGCCGCGATCCGGTGAAATCGCCATTCGGCGTTCATGTCATCCGTGCAGGGCGCAGGGTGGAAGGGCGGCAATTGCCGTTCGAAATGGTCGAGGCGTCGATCCGCGAATATCTGGAGGAAGCCAGCTACCGCAAGGCGATGTCGCAATATCTCTCTATCCTCGCCAGCCAGACCACGATTGAAGGTGTAGACCTTCCCATTGCCGATGGGCCGCTGGTTCAGTGAGCGACAATCGCCGCCCCGATGTCTTGCCGCTCGCCGCTCCCTTGCAGGACGGTATTGGGCGGCGGTTCGAATATCTGCGCCTGTCGCTGACCGATGTGTGCAATTTTCGCTGCACCTACTGCCTTCCAGACGGTTACAAGAAGCCATGCAGCAAACCGACTGAACTCTCGGTCGATGAAATACGCCGGGCAGTAAGCGGTTTTGCCGAGCTTGGTCTTTGGAAAGTGCGACTGACCGGCGGCGAGCCGACCTTGCGCCGGGATTTCGAGGAAGTGGCGCGTGCTGTTTCCTCCGTGCCCGGTATTTGCCGCGTCGCGATGACCACCAATGGCTATCGCCTCGCTGAACGAGCGCAGGCATGGCGGGACTGCGGGATCAGCGCGCTCAATATAAGCGTGGATTCGCTTGAACCCGCAAAGTTTGCGCAGATCACCGGACACGACCGGCTGGAAGAGGTGTTGCGCGGGGTCGAGGCTGCGCAAGCCGCAGGTTTCAACAGCATCAAGCTCAATGCGGTGCTGATGCGCGGTGTGAATGATGACGAGCTGGACGCAATGGTTGATTTTGTCACTACTCGCGACCTGTCGCTGCGGTTCATCGAAGTCATGCGCACCAATGACAATGCTGCGTTTTTCGGTGCGCGGCATGTTGCCGGACAGACGGTGATTAACCGGCTGGAAGCGGACGGATGGCAACGTGTTCCACGTCAGCCCGGAGCAGGGCCGGCGGTCGAGCTGGGTCATCCAGAGGCCAAGGGACGCATCGGCATCATCGCGCCGTATTCGAAGGACTTCTGCGCCAGTTGCAACCGCCTGCGTCTCTCATCCGACGGAAAGCTGCATCTGTGCCTGTTTGGCGATGGAGGCATGGATATTCGGCCGCTGCTACAAAGCGAGGACAGCGCTGCGTTGACGGACCGCATTCGCGCGCTTGTCGGTACAAAGGCACCTGCGCATCGCCTGCATGAAGGCAATAGCGGCGCGACCCCGCACCTGGCATCCATTGGAGGTTGAGACATGGCTGTTGACAGCACTCGTGTCGAATTATGCGGGCGTCTGGCCGATGCCTGCGGCCCGTTCGTTGACCTGGCGCTCCCTGTCGAGGGTTTGCCAGTCCCAGAACTGATATTCATTCTGCGCGAGCGTTTTCCGGCGCTTCAAGATGGGCTGTCAAAGGGACGGATCAGGGCTTGCATCAACGAAACCATTGTTCCGAATGAAGCAATCATTCGGCCGGGTGATACTGTCGCTCTCTTCCCCCCGGTCTCTGGCGGATGAGCTGCCAAGTGGAATTGACCGAAGCCGGGTTTGATCCGGCTGCACGGCTTGCGACCTTCTCAGCCTCGCTAGGGGATGAGGGCGCCGTCGTCAGTTTCACCGGCCGTGCCCGTGGCAAGGCCAAAGATGGCAATGCGGTCGGCGCGCTCGTTCTGGAGACCTATCGCGGGGTCACTTTGGCATCCATGCAAGCGATTGCAGGCGATGCACACGAACGGTTCGCAATCACGCACAGCCATGTGGTTCACCGAGCAGGGCGGATATTACCGGGTGAAGCCATCGTCTTTGTCGCGACCGCCTCACCGCACCGGCGGGCGGCATTCGAAGCGGCGGATTATCTGATGGACCGGCTCAAGACAGAAGCCGTGTTCTGGAAGCGCGAAGAGCATGGAGATGGCGCTTCCTGGATTGAGCCAACTGCTCAGGATCAAGACGACACAGCCCGCTGGCTGCAAAGTGAAGGTGAGGAAAATGCCCGGAATTGACGAAAGCCTGAAATTCTATCCGCTCGGGATTGCGGTTCTTACCATTTCCGACACGCGCACTTTGGAAACGGACACATCGGGAGCGTTGCTAGCCGAACGGCTGCAATCGGCAGGCCACAATCTGGTTGATCGGGATATCGTGAAGGACGAGATCGACGACATCCGCGGGCGGCTGAACGCGTGGCTCGCTAACCCGGCAATCGAGATCATTCTGACCACCGGAGGTACCGGTTTTTCACCGCGCGACAACACGCCAGAGGCGGTCAAACCCTTGCTTAAGCGGGAGATGGACGGGTTCTCGGTCGCGTTCCATCAGAAGAGCCTGCAAAGCGTGGGTGTCGCCACGATGCAATCGCGCGCTTTCGCCGGACAGGCTGGCGATGCCTTCATCTTCTGCGTGCCCGGCTCAACCGGCGCTTGCCGCGATGCATGGGACGGCTTGCTTGAGCTGGAATTCGATAGCCGCCATAAGCCATGCTCGATTGCAGGTGCCTTGCCGCGCTTGCGGGACGTGTGCGCTTGATTTCTTTTGATCAAGCATTGGCCTTGGTCGAAGCCTCGGTAGCGTCGCTACCAGGGGAAGACGTGCCGCTGGCTGAGGTCGCTGGGCGAGTGCTTGCTGCACCCGTCTTCGCTCGGCGAGAGGCTCCGTTTTCTGATGTTGCTGCTATGGATGGCTATGCGGTGCATGATGGCTCGACCAAAGCAGGCATGCCAATCTTGGTTTTGGGCGAAAGCCGAGCAGGCGCTGGCTTCTCGGGAGCAGTCCGACCGGGTCAAGCGATACGCATATTTACCGGCGCTCCTATGCCCAATGGCGCGGACCGCGTCATTATGCAGGAATACGCCACACGAGAGCAGGATACGGTGATCTTCGCCGAAGGCTATGGGCCGGGCTGGCACGTACGCGCCGCTGGTAGTGATTTTTCGGCTGGCGATCTCTTGCTGGATGTCGGAACACGGCTTGGCCCGCGCACAATTGTCACTGCCGCAGCGGCTGATCAGGCGATGCTTAAAGTCTCCGCGCAGCCCAAAGTGGCCATTATTGGCACCGGCGATGAACTCGCACCTCCGGGCGAGGCGCATTTGCGCGCCGACGCAATACCTGAGAGTGTAACCTACGGTATCGCCGCATTGGCACAGCAGGCCGGTGCGCGCGTGGTCGCAAGGATGATCGGGGAGGACAGCCTGCCAGCACTCGAACGACTGGCCGGAGAAATGCTGGACCAGGCCGATGTGGTGATCGTGACCGGCGGCGCATCCGTTGGCGAGCGCGACTTTGCCAAGCCGATGTTCGTATCTCACGGGCTGGAGTTGCTGTTTTCCAAAGTCGCCATGAAGCCAGGCAAACCTGTCTGGTTAGGCGAGGCAAAGGGGAAATGGGTTCTGGGCCTGCCGGGCAATCCGACCTCGGCCATGGTGACTGCGCGCCAATTCCTGCGCGCGCTTTTGGCGGGGCTCCAAGGTCAGAGCATCGCTCAGGTTTTGCAGTGGCGGACGTTGCCGCTCGCTTGCCAAATTCCAGCAACCGGCGGCCGCGAAACTTTCATCAGGGCAAGATGGGACGCAGATGGGTTGCGCCCGCTGGGCAATCAGGACAGCGGGGTACAGTTGGCATTGGCGCAGGCGGACTGGTTAATCCGCAGCGCGCCCAATTCCCCCGCTCTTGACGCAGGTGAAACGGTCACCGCGCTGGAATTTTGAAATTGGCACTGCGCAATCCGCCGTCTGCGAAAGCGACCTGAACGATGGACTGGATTGAGTTTTCTCTGGCGCTGATCGTGTTCTTCCTGTCGCACGGCGCACTGATACGTCCACCGATCAAGCCGTGGCTGGTCAAACTGATTGGGACGGGAGGGTTCACCTTTGCCTATTCGGTGCTCTCAATTGGGGTTTTGGCATGGTTGATTTCGGCTGCGGGACGTGCGCCCTTCGTTTCGCTATGGTATTGGCAGCCTTGGCATAATCACGTTGTTTTGACGATCATGCTGGTCGTGTGCCTGATCCTCGGGCTGGCCATCGGGCGCCCCAATCCCTTTTCCTTCGGTGGATCGAAAAATGCCGCATTCGATCCGGACCGACCTGGAATTGTCGGTGTGATGCGGCATCCCTTGCTTGTCGCGCTCGCATTGTGGGCGCTGGCTCATGTCTTTGCGAACGGCGACCTTGCCCACCTGATCATGTTTGGCACCTTTGCCGTTTTTGCGATGACTGGCGGTAGTATTATCGACCGACGCAAGAAACGGACGATGGATGCCGAGTGGGACGAACTTCGGCGGCGAGTGAAACAGAGCGGGTATTCCAAAGCTCTGGTATCGTTGTTGCACGAGCCATTTAGGCTACTCGCTGGAGTAGCCGGATATGCCGCCCTGATTTTCGCCCACCCATACTTGTTCGGGGTTAGTCCGATTGCGGGCTAAGCTGGCGCTCCGCCTTAGCGAGGGCAGCGGGGTCATTGATATTGGCGAAGGGATCGGGGTCGCATTCATCACCCCAATCGACGCGGGTGACACCAACCGCATCGGCAAAGCGCCAGAGCGATTGGCCTCCGCCGTCAATGTAATTCGCCAAGGTTGCGCAATCCACGCGCCAAAGTGCGGCCATTGGATGATCGCGGCCATGACTAACCGGCATGGCGCAACCGTTTGTGGCAATCTCTCGAGCCAGCCGGTTCGCGAGGTCCCCAGGGAGGAAGGGCTGGTCGCAACCGATAAGCATGACGGAGTCGCGGGCTTTCTGCTCGGCATATCGGAATGCGTTGTCCAGCGCGCTGATGGGGCCGATGCCTTCGATCCGGTCGATCAACAGCGGGATCGGAAGCTCGGCAATCTGATCCTTGTCTCGCACCGCGATGGCAACATCATCGGAATGATCCATCGCCCATGTAAGAGCGTGATCAAGAAGTGTTCGACCCGCCAGAAGCTGCCTCGGCTTGTTGCCTCCCATCCGGGTTGCTTGGCCCCCGGCGGCGATCACGATGGTTGGTCTGGTCTTTGTCACGGATAAAGCAGGTAGCGCCGCCAATCGCCGCTGTCTGCCTTTTCGAAAACGATCCGGTCGTGAAGCCGGTATTCTGCGTTGGTCCAGAACTCCATCCGGTCCGGGACAATCCGAAATCCGGACCAGAATGGCGGGCGATTGACCTCACCCACGGCGAATGAGGCGGTATACCGGGCCACCCGGGCCAGCAGCTTTGCCCGGCTCTCAAGTCTGGTGGACTGTTTCGATGCCCATGCACCAACCCTGCTGGCGAGGGGGCGGGAGGCGAAATAGGCGTCGGCTTCGTTATCACCGACCCGTGCGGCCACCCCTTCGACACGGATCTGTTTGCCAAGCGGTTCCCAGTAAAAACACAGCGCCGCGTTTGGATTGCCGGCAAGCTCCGTCGCTTTTCGACTGCCCAGATTGGTATAGATTACGAAGCCTTGTGCGTCATAATCCTTGAGCAGAACCATGCGGCTCGATGGCCTGCTTTCGCCCGTTGAGGTCGCGAGATTGACCGCGCTTGCATCCGCAATCCCAGAGTGCGCGCGTGCTTCGGAATACCAAGCGGCAAACAGTTCAAAGGGGTCGCTGCCCGAGCCGGTCATTGAGCCGGTTTGCTCCTCCACTCTGCCATGCGTTCGCCGAATTTGCCGAATTCCATGCGTGCGATGGTGCGCAGATGGACTTCATCGGGGCCATCGGCAATCCGCAGGGCCCGCATTCCGGCATAGACTTCGGCGAGGCCAAAATCATCGGACAATCCGCCCGCACCATGCGCTTGCATCGCGTGATCGAGCACCCTTAGCGCAGTACGCGGAGCCGCCACCTTGATCATGGCGATTTCCTGCCGTGCGGTCTTGTTGCCAGCCATGTCCATCATGTCAGCTGCTTTCAGGCACAATAGGCGGGTCATCTCGATGTCCATTCGGGCCTCGCCCAACCGCTGTTCCCAGACCGACTGATCTGCCAGCCGCTTGCCGAAAGCGACCCGCGACATCAGTCGCTCAGCCATCTTCTCGATCGCGCGTTCCGCCGCGCCGATGGCGCGCATGCAATGGTGAATCCGGCCCGGACCGAGCCGCCCTTGCGCGATTTCAAAGCCGCGCCCTTCTCCCAGGATCAGGTTCGATGCAGGCACCCGCACATCGCGCAGCACAATCTCGGCATGGCCGTGCGGCGCGCCATCATAACCGAACACCGGCAGCATTCTGACAATCTCGACGCCCGGCGCATCGAGCGGAACCAAAATCTGCGACTGCTGCTGATGCGCGGCAGCTTCAGTATCGGTCTTACCCATGAGGATCGTGATCTTGCAACGCGGATCGCCTGCGCCCGAAGACCACCATTTGCGGCCATTGATGACATATTCATCGCCGTCGCGGCGGATCGAGGTCTGGATATTGGTCGCGTCGGATGATGCAACATCGGGTTCAGTCATCAGGAAGGCAGAGCGGATTTCACCATCCATTAGCGGCTTGAGCCATCGTGCCTTTTGCTCACCGGTCCCATAGCGGTGAAGCACCTCCATATTGCCTGTATCGGGAGCGGAGCAATTGAACGCTTCGGACGCGAAACCGACCCGCCCCATCTCCTCAGCGCATAGAGCGTATTCTAGGTTTGTGAGTCCAGCACCGCGATAATCATCCGTGTCGTGTTCGGACGGTGGCAGGAACAGGTTCCACAAGCCTTCGGAATAGGCTCGCGCTTTCAGCTCTTCGATGATTGCAGGGACTTGCCACCGGTCGCTGCCGGTTTGGCGCATATGCTCACCATAGGCATCCTCGGCAGGATAGGCGTGGTCCTGCATAAAAGCGCGCACGCGGTCACGCCATTCCAGCTGTCTTTCAGAAAGGGTGAAATCCATCTCTTTACGCTGCGACCGGATGGCCGCCTTCCATCGCATGAAGGATGCGCGGATCTTCCCACACCGGAATGCCCGCTTCTTCATAACGGGAACGGACCCGTGGGGTTAGCAAACCGACCCTGGCAAGCGCTGGCAGCATCAGATGCTCCAGCGAATGGATTTGGCCCGGCGGCAATTGCCGGGTGATGCCAAGCTGTTCGGCCTCGCGCAGTCCGGCGAAGAAATCGTCCGCGTCGATTTCGCAGTTTTCCAGGACCAGCATAAAGCCGGGATCGACCCGGCTGGCGATGGTTCCGGCGGTCCCGGCAAAAGCAAGGATGCGTACCGCCTCGAAAGCGAAATCAGCGAGGTCTTCCACCTCGTCTTCGGGCAATCCGGCAATCACTGGAGCAAGATAGGCATGGCCAAAGGAAACATGGCGGGATTCATCGCGCATGACGTTGAAGGTCAGTTGCTTGAGCAATTCGCACTGCGTTGAGCGATACATGTTGTTGAACGCGCCGAGCGCCAGCCCTTCGACGATCATGTTCATACCGATCATGATCTTCTCGTAACGGTCGGCCTTGAGTGTCGCATCGATCAGCTGCTTGAGCCAGCCTGACATCGGATAGATCATCGCCACCTTGTCGCAATATCTGGCGAACACTTCGACATGACGCGCCTCGTCCATGGTCTGCGTGGCGGCATAAAGCTTGGCGGTGGCGCCGGGCACCGAATGGGTGATGCACGCCGCCGTCATCAACGCGCCCTGCTCACCATGCAAGAACTGCGACAGCATTTGCGCGGTCGAATGCGCAGTGAAGCGTTCCTGCTGCGACTTTGACAGTTTCTTGAAGAACGGCATCCGGTGGTAGATATCCTGTCCGTCATTCATTATCGGGCGCGAGGGATCGACAGTCAGGTCCCAGGGCAGGCGTTCGTCGCTGTTCCACTGATCCTGTTTTGCGCGACGATAGAGATCCTCGATCTTGTCGCCCGACATTAGGTAATCGAATGTCCAGGCGATTTCGAGTGGGCTGCGATAGATGTCATCGGGGGTCTGGTCCCCGAGCCAGCTCGGCATGCTGTGGCTTATGTTATCCTGTACGGTTACCATCACACTCTCCCATTTGTATCGCCCTCGGTAAGGAGCAATCGTTCAATACTGGCGGGCAGGAAGCCTTACCCGGATCCCGTCCATTTGTTCGGTTATCGGTATTTGACATGCCAGCCTGCTGCGCTCGGTCACATCGTACGCGAAATCGAGCGTCGCACGTTCAAGCTCGTGCATCTCAGGCAGCAATACCGCGTCCTTCTCTTCAACATAACAGTGACAGGTTCCGCAGGCGCAAAATCCTCCGCAGTCGCCTTCAATGCCGGGGACGCTGTTCATCGCGGCGGCCTCCATCAGGCTGATGCCGAGACTGGCAGTAACTTTGTGGACTGCGCCATTGTGCGCGACATAAGAAATCTCAACCATGGATCGAGTCGCTCCGCTCGTTACTGACACTGATGTAAACAAAGGCGCGCGGGGCGACATTGATTTGGGTCAAAGACCCGGCTGTGCAGCGCGAAGTATGTGGGAGGCGACAAACGCTTCATGAGAGGTGCCATGCCGAAACTCGGCTCTTGTAATGTATTTCTGCGTGCTACCTTCGGGATTGACCCCGGAGCAGAAATCGGCCGACAACTCGGCGAACTAGCAACGCAGGTGCAAGTGATGCGAGGACAAGAAGTCCAAACCGATCCCGCCGATACTACCCTTGTTTTTCTCGCGAGTGGAGCGACCAAGTTGGGCGCACAGGCATCACGCGAACGCCATCAAATTGTTGCCTTCCATTTCGGCGGCGACATTTTCACTGTTCCGGCGGTGAGCATGCATCGATACATGTTGATCGGACTGTGCGAAAGTACGCTCACAACCTTTCCTGCACGCCAATTTTATGACCGGGCCGCGAGCAATCCATGGATCATGCGCGCGCTGCTCGAGCGCTCGCACACGGCCCTGTTCCGGTGCCGCGACAAGGCGGTCAATCTGGGCCAGAAGACCGCAGGCGAGCGGGTTGCAGGCTTTCTTCTGGCGATGTGGGAGCGGCTCGACGCATCTGAGGGTTCCAGTCCACTGATCGATCTACCCATGTCGAGAGGAGACATAGGCGAAAGCCTCGGGCTGAAGATCGAAACCGTCAGTCGACAATTCACCAAGTTGAGAGAGGCTGGCATAATCGACACGCATGGTCGATCAGGGGTGTCGTTGCTGGACCTGCCAAGGCTCGCCGAACAGGCCGGGTATTATGATCGAAATACCGCTCCTCCCCGCCCAGAATGGGTTGAGCGAAAACCTGAGCTCGTTCCTTGATTTTGTGGATAGGTATTTGCGACAAGTCTGGCGCCTAGCAGCGCACATCAACAATATGCTTGCGGCTGACTGACCTTGATCACTATGCAGCAACATCAAGGATAGTAATATCGGTTCCATCGAGCAGATTGGCGATCTTGCCTGACACCCGGTCGACTGCGAGCCGCAGCGCTTCATCCAGGTGAACGTAGTTCTGGGTCGATCCGCGCGCACCGTGCCCTAGCAGCGCTTTGATGGTCAGCTCCGAGAAGCCCATGTCACCTGCAACGCTGCCAAACGTATGGCGGAGCACATGCGGGGTCACACCTTCGATTCCGGCAATCGTGCAGAGTGCGCGGAGAACTTCGGGGACGCCCGAGAACGGCCGGTCGACGAAGTCAGAAGCAAAGAAGAGCGGCAGCGCCCGTTTCTCTGGAACAGATTCGAGAACAGCAATTGCGGCTTTGCCAATTGGACGGATCTGGCCGTCTGTCTTGGTATCGGGGAAATGAACGATGCCCTTGTCGGTGTTGAGCCAACTGCGCTGCATGCCGATGACCTCGGAGATTCTGTAGCCCGTTAGCAAAAGGACCTGAATGGCGGCCAGACCGGTCGGGTTTTCACCATTGCGTTCGGCCACAGTGATTGCCTTGCCCAGCGTTCGGATTTCTGCGGCGCTCAATCGCCGGGTACGCGGCTTGCCGGCAATTTTGCGGACTCCGGCAGCGGGATTGTTCTCGGCGATATCGTATCGCATCGCATGGGCCAGCAGCGCGTGAAGAGTAGAAACGGCTCGGCCCGCGACCCCTGGGCCACCGGTTGTCCGCCCGCCGCGTCCTCCATTTTCCTTTGGCTTGGCGGTTCGGCCGGCAACGATATCCATCTGCATCTTTTCGATGTCCGACATCCGGAGCGAGCGGACCTGCCGATTGCCGATGAGCGGCTTGATGTGGGTTTCGATGCGGCTTCGATCCATGGCGAGTGTCGATGCCTTGATCGGCCGATGCTTGCGGCCAAGCAGTTTGCCGGACTCGGCGTTTTCCAGATACCAGTCGCACACCTCGCGGATGGTGATTGCGGCGCGCGACTTTGCGCGTTCTTCCGCCGGATCGTTGCCCCCGGCCACTGCGCCAAGTTTCATGATCGCCTGCTTGCGCGCCTGTTCGACGGTGAGAACCCCATAGCGTCCAAGGACGATGCGCCTGCTGCGCCCCTCGTCATTGCGATACTGGAGAACAAAGACCTTGAGGCCAGATGGCATTGCCCGGACACCGAAACCTCGAAGTTCGTCATCCCAGAGAAATGTCTGTCCCTTGGCGGGGATTGCCATGCTGTCGACGCCTCGCTTTGTGAGCTTGCCCATACCGTTCGTCCTTTCGGACAATTTGCTTACACAAGCAGTTCCGGTTGGCAATGTAAGCACATTGTAAGCGAGCGAAGAGAAAAGCTGGCGTAGAGACGGATAAGTCTGGCGTAGAATGTTCCCAGAAAGATAGTTATATTACAGTATGATATAGGACTTTGGCGTTATCTGGCGTAGCAACGGCTAAGCTGCTCAGACATTTTGCCAAGGTTGGGGTCGGGCGTTCGAATCGCCTCGCCCGCTCCATTATTTCAGTCACTTAGTTGTAATTCCGGCCTTCGGGCACCCCTTCGGGGGAGCCGCTGGGGGAGCGGAATTCTCGTGCTGGGCAGGCTATCCGACGTCTTTGAGCATCAAAAAACGGTAATAGAAGAGCGCCTTACTCAGGCCCTCATCCTCTGCGGATGCCAGCAGCGCCGCAAAGTCAGGCACCCGCTCCAGGACCGGCGCGGCGCAATTGATCTGTCGGTCTTTGCTTCCTGCCTCCTAGTGGGCAAAACGGCGTATTGTCGTCCCTGCAATTGCAATTGCCAATCAAGCCAAGTTGCAGTTCGGCGGAGGATTTGGGCTGTCCGTCGCAATCTTCTGTTGCATCGCGCGAGTTTGCGACTAGGGCGCAGGTTACGTTGTATCATAATGTGAGATTGCAAAAAGTGTCGCTCAAAATCCGTCGCCAGTTGATTGGCGTATCCTTGCTTCCGCTCGCCATTTTGGGGTTTGCCCGTTCCGCGCTCGCGCAGGATGCAGAGCAAGAGGCAGCCGCTCTGCCGGCTGACGAGCGTGTCGATGATGATTTTCACAATCGGCGGATCAATAAGGATGGTGAGATTGTCGTGCGCGCAGTTGGTCTGACGCAGCTCGATGTTCTTGCCGGAACCTCGGTGGTGGAGGGGCTTGAGCTGCAGCGCAACCAGGCCGGTCAGGTGGGGGAAGTGCTCTCCAAGCTTCCCGGCGTTTCGGCGACCAGTTTCTCGCCGGGTGCCTCACGCCCGGTCCTGCGCGGTTTTTCGGGCGAGCGGGTCAAGGTGCTGATTGATGGTATCGGTGCGATCGACGTTTCGAATACGTCAGCGGATCACGCCGTATCGATCAATCCGCTGACAGCGGAATCAATCGAGGTTCTGCGCGGACCGGCGGTGATGCTTTACGGCAGTCAGGCGATTGGCGGGGCGGTGAATATTATCGACCGCCGTATCCCGCGCCGTGTCCCGAACGAGCCGGTGCATGTAGACGCGTCACTGTCAGCAAACTCTGCGTCGAACCTTTATGAAGGCGGATTGTCGTTCGATGTTCCGCTGGGCAGCAGCTTTGTCTTTCACGCCAATGGTGCCTATCGCAAAACCGGCGATCAGGATATTCCGTCCTTTGTGCTCACCCCGGGCCTGCGTGCAGAAGTGCTCGGCGAAGCCGATGCGGAACAGCAGGCGGGCAATACTGACATCGCCGCCAATTTGCGCACCGCCGCGGCTGCGCGCGATGTCTTGCCCAACAGCGCAACCGAAACCTGGAGCGCCGATGCGGGGCTGGCGTTCTTCAAGGATGGCAGCAGTCTGGGTTTTGCCGTGGGTGTTTATGACACCAGCTACGGCGTGCCCGAACGCCCCAGCGGCGGCGATCCTGCGGATGGCGTGTCGATCGGCTTGCGGCAAGTGCGCGCCGATTTGCGCGGGGAGCTTGAGCTGGGCGACGGATTTTTCGAAACGCTGCACACACGGGCTGGTTTCAGCGATTACACCCACACCGAATTTGAAGGTGCCAATGTCGGGACAGTGTTCGATGTTGCCGGGATGGAAGCGCGCGCGGTGCTGGAACAGAACCGCAAGGGCACGTGGAACGGTTCAATCGGGATGCAATATTACTTCCGCGATTTCCGCGCGACCGGTGACGAGGCCTATATTCCGCCCAACCGGACCGATCAATTCGCGTTGTTTGCTTTGCAGGAAGTGGAAGCGGGGCCAGTGCAGTTCGAATTTGCCGGACGCTATGAAACGACCAAGGTCGGGGCGCAGGCGCTGAACATCCAGCGCGATTTCGGCACGATTTCGGGCGCCTTGTCGCTTGCCCATGAAACAGACGGCGGATTGCGTTTCGGCGTGACCGGCTCGCGCGCAGAACGGGCACCGAGCGCGGAGGAACTGTTTTCCAACGGTGCACACATTGCCACACAGTCGGTCGAAGTTGGCAATCCTTTCCTCGCCACCGAAAAGAACTGGGGGGTCGAGGCCTTCCTGCGCGGCAATCTCGGCCTTGCCAATATCAATTTCGCCGTCTTCCAGAGCTGGTTCAGCGATTATATCTATCTGAACGATGCGGGCCGCGAGGAAGCCGGGCTGCCGGTATTCGAATATCTTCAGGGCAATGTCGACTATTTCGGCATTGAGGGGGAAGTGACGCTGCCAATTATCGAGAATGGTCCGGTCACTTTAAAAGCCGATTTGCGCGGAGATTATATCAAGGCAAAACTGGCCGACGGCACGCCGTTACCGCGTATCCCGCCGCTGAGCCTGCTTGGCGCGCTCGAAGCAGGAACCGGACATTTTGACGCACGCGCGGAAGTGCAATGGTCTGCCAGCCAGAAATCACTCGCACCGTTTGAAACGCCGACCGACAGCTTCACCTTTGTCAACGCATCGCTTTCGTGGCGGCCAATGCGCGACGATGGTAGCGTGACGATTGTCTTGCAGGCCGACAATATCTTTGACGCAACCGGGCGGCGGCACGCCAGCTTCACCAAGGATTTCGTACCTCTTTCAGGACGCAATTTCACGGTTAGCGTGCGGACCAGTTTCTAGGCTGTCACAGCCACAGCGGTCCGCACGCTTAACCGCCATTGTCAGCCCTCAAGCGCAAAGCTGATTTCGGCATTGTCTTGCAGGCGCTTCACCAGCGCTTCACCGAGGAATGAACCCGGCGTGCCCACTCCGCCGCCGGCCTTGCAGCTGAGCAGCGCGATTGCGGTCTCGGCGATCATCCGGCTGGTCGAACCATAGCCGGGATCATATTTGCCTTTGACGCCGTAGCGGATGGTTTCGCCGCTGGGCATTTCACCGATGAACAACACGTCGTAGAAACCGTTTTCGCGCTCTTCAGGCGTGGGTCCTTCGCCCGGTTTGGGCGGTTTCGCACCGAACGGGTTCTTGAGCATTTCGGTTGCAGCTTTGGCGGCTTTCTCGCCAATCTCGCCTGCGCTGGTCAGCATCATTTCATCATATTTGAAGTCTTCGCCATAGGGATGTCCGAGCAGGAAGTTGGTTCGGTGGACATTCTTGGTGTTGATCGTCGCCATGATGAACGGCGCGGCCCATTTGCCCAATTCCTTGTCATATTCCGGCATCAAACCCATCGGCTGGCTTGGTCCTTCAAAGCCGGGTGTCAGGCCGAAGGGACTTTGCAAAATCGGGATCAACTTTGGGTTTTTGGCGATTGCCTTCATCGTTTCAGTCAGGCTGGCAGCGGTGCCGCCGCTAAAGGTTCCGGCCATGGCGCGGACGCGGCCTTTGACGCGCGGCGCAGAATTACCGAACTTCGCCTTGGCTTCTTTTTGCAGCATGAAGACGCCGAGATCGAACGGAATCGAGTCGAAGCCGGAGGAGAAACAAATCCGCGCGCCGCTGGCCATTGCCGCCGCGTGATGCTGGTCAATTTTCTCTCGCATCCAGCCCGGTTCACCGCATAGGTCGGTGTAATCGGTGCCGGTCTCGACGCAGGCGGCAACCAGCGCATCACCGTAAAGCTGGTAGGGGCCGACCGTGGTCAGGACCACTTTGGTCCGCTCGCACATTTGCTTCAGGCTGGCCGGATCATCCGAATTGGCGACAATCAACGGCGTGTCGGCAGAAGCCCCGATTTCGCCGCGTACTTCCTCCAGCTTGGTCAGGCTGCGCCCCGCCATCGCCCATTTTGGCGCGTCCTTGCGGCCAGCATAGTGCTGATCCAGATATTCCGCGACGAGCCGCCCAGTATAGCCGGTAGCGCCATAAATGATGATGTCGAATTCGCGATCTGCCTTAGTCATCTCACTCTCCTTGTTTGGTGCTTGCCTTGTTTGGTGCTTGAATGCGCGCGACGGAGCGCGGAGTCAAAGACGCAGGGTCAAGGCCGAGTTTCGATTACAGTTTGGGCAGCGTAACGCCCTTTTGCCCCATATATTTGCCCGCGCGGTCAGCATAGGTCACTTCGGGGCGCTCGTTCCCCCGCAGGAACAGGAACTGGCACGCACCCTCATTGGCGTAGATTTTGGCGGGCAAGGGAGTGGTGTTGGAAAATTCCAGCGTCACATGGCCTTCCCAGCCCGGCTCGAGCGGGGTCACGTTCACGATAATCCCGCAGCGGGCATAGGTGCTCTTGCCAAGACAGATCACCAGCACGTCATCGGGGATGCGGAAATATTCCACTGTGCGGGCGAGCGCGAAGGAGTTGGGCGGGATGATGCAGACGTCGGTTTCGCGGTCGACGAAGTTCTTCGGGTTGAAATCCTTCGGGTCGACAATGGTCGAATCGACATTGGTGAAAATCTTGAACTCGGGCGCGACGCGCGCGTCGTAGCCGTAGGAACTGAGCCCGTAAGAGATGCAGCCATTGCGCCTTTGCGCCTCGACAAAGGGTTCGATCATACCCTTTTCCTGCGCCTGCGTCCGAATCCATTTGTCGCTGAGTATTGCCATTGCGCTGTGATTCACGGTTGCGCGCGGCGGGGCAAGCGTACGGCGGTTCTTTTCCCCGCCGATCAATCGCGCTACTTGATTTGCTTGGCGCCCAATTGCGGATTCATTGCAGTAATATGATTGAGCCACTTTTTTGGCCGGCGCAGCATCTTCTTCGGGTAATCAACTTTGATGCCCACGATTTCCGCCATCGCGCCGACAAAATGGATGCAATTGCGATTGTCGAGATCATAATATTTACCCGGGTGATCGCGCCAAGCCCGCATGGTTGCACGCACTTTGGCAACTTGCGCGTCATTCAGTGTAACGGTGAAATGGCGGTTGGTTTTTTTGATGTAACTCGCCTCTTCAACCATGATGTCATGCTCGACCGGCTCGGACAGGATTGCGGTGGTTACTTTCTTGGCGGTGAAACCGTAATTTTCATCGACCTTCTCGCCCGTTTTATCGAGTGTCCCCTCCAGCACCACAAAGGCGTGCGGATACCGCCCGAAAAGGACCGAGCCGTTGAAGCTGTGAAAGCTCATTTTGACCTCGGCGGCTGCCGGGATCGACCACAATGAAACCAGCAACGCGAGGTAGACTAACAGATATTTGCGCATCTTTATCCGATAGCCGAGCTTGGGCTGAACCTGCAATGAAATCCCTAGGGTCAGGACCTATTAATCCCGCAGATCGTGGTTTGAAGCAATTGGCCCTGTTCGCAAGGAGCAGGAGCGTGGGAAATGCTGGTGCATTTTCAAGCTTCTGCGACGCCGCGGCGGGGCCAATTG
>JBATLU010000018.1:0-2948 GCA_049289475.1 Pontixanthobacter sp.
GCCCAACCACTGGGCGACGGACGGCTCCTGCCGACGACGGAACGCAAGATCACCAACGTCGTGCTGATGGGCATGGGTGAGCCGCTTTACAATTTCGACAATGTGAAAACCGCGATTGAAGTTGCAGCCGACGGCGAAGGGCTTTCGCTGTCGAGACGGCGCATTACGCTATCCACATCCGGTGTCGTGCCGGAAATCGGTCGGTGGGGCGAGGAAGCGTGCACAATGCTGGCAATTTCGCTGCATGCCGTAACTGATGAATTGCGCAACGTTCTGGTGCCTATCAACAAGCGCTATCCGATTGCCGAACTGCTTGAAGCTTGCCGTGACTATCCGGGGCTATCGAATGCGCGGCGCATTACGTTCGAATACGTGATGCTGAAGGGCGTGAACGATTCCATTAGGGATGCCAAAGCGCTGGTGCGTCTGCTGAAAGGAATCCCAGCGAAGATCAATCTCATTCCGTTTAATCCGTGGCCGGGTACCGATTACGAATGTTCCGACTGGGAGGCGATTGAAGCGTTCGCCGATGTCGTCAACCGGGCCGGCTATGCAAGCCCTGTGCGTACGCCACGCGGCCGCGACATTCTTGCCGCGTGCGGGCAGCTCAAGTCTGAAAGCGAAAAGCTTCGCGCTTCTGCTCGGCAATCCGCCAACACCGATCCGGATAAAACCGGCACGCTTGCCACCGTCACTAAAGACGGCGGGGAGGACTAACGCGCATGGTTTGGCGCACGGTTGGGCGGCTCATTCTTATTCCCATTGCGATGCTGATTGCTGCATTGATCGGCGGCCTCGTGCTGGTGACGCTCGGCCTTGAGCGGATCACCCAAGCAACGCAGGGTCGCTGGCAGGATGGCGATTCCATCGGCGGGCTTTATGAGCTTTTCATTCAAGGACAGCTGCTGGTTTCTGGCCTTACTCTGATCCCAGCCCTTTTGATCGTCATTATCGGCGAGGTCGCGCGTATTCGTTCGATGCTTTATTACGTGCTTGGCGGCGGGCTGACTCTCATTGCGGTGCCATTGCTGGCTCGATTTGGCGACACGAGTGCTATCGCCGAACTGCCGACCGCTTTGTGGCAGGTGTTCGCGACGGCCGGTTTCGCAGGCGGCTGGATCTATTGGCTGATTGCTGGCCGGAATGCTTGAGGCGTAGTTTCCACATAGGATGAAAGTACGCCACTCATACGGTTGTAGAGGCGAGACAAATCTTTAAACTCTGAACTCTGCGTAAAGCTTGCTAGCCGTTCACCTGCCAAGAGAGATTCCCATTGCGTCGCTTCATTCGGATGGTCCTGGGGTTCATTTCTGCGATGCTCGCGGCTGGTGCGACGCAGGTCATGTTCGCGCAGCCGCCGACTGAATTTGCGACGCTCAATGATGCCGCGCGCCTCGACCTGCTGACGGAAATGGGCGCCTTGATGCTGCGTGCGGCTACTCACACGGCGATCTTCTGTGCCGTATTTGCGCCTATGGTCATCCTGATCGGTGAATTGCAGCGGCTACGCTCTGCCAGCTACTACGTGCTGACCGGAATCCTTATCTCGTTGGGCGGATTCCTGGCCGAATATGCATCAGAGAACGCGGCTCAGCCGACAATCGTCAACGGATATGCCCTGACCGCCTTCATCGTGACAGGCGCGATCGGTGGTCTTGCTTACTGGATGGTGTCGGGTCGGAATGCAGGCCGGCGACGCCCGGCCGCCCGTATTCGCGTTGCCGGTGGGCCGGATGCGGGGGTTTGGGAAGAAGTCGATGAGAACCAGAACCGCCCAGACGTGAAAACGGTAGGAACGCCGGAACGCAAGAACGGTCCCCGCGACGGCGAGGCTAACGCTGTGAACGTCGATGCCAAACAGCCAGACGGCAAACGTCCAAACGGATCCAAAACATCGGTCCCGGCCAGTGGCCCGAAGGTCGTGACGCAGCCATCCCCGGCCACACTCGCTAGCTCGGTTCCCGACAGCGGCGCCACCAAATCTAACAAAGGCTGACGTCCGCTGCTTCGATTGTGCGCGGTGGCCATCGATAATTCTGCCAAATCGTGTTCATCTTTGTTGGACCCAGTTTTTCGCGCTGAGCCGCTGCTCCTTTGGGCTCAACATGCTCCGCAGGCGCGCGTCAAATATCGTTAATCCCGCATCTGATCTATTTTGCAGTGCAGCATTGTTGCTGCGGCGCAATAATTGTGATAGGTATCTATCAGTTCTGTGAATAAGCCACCCGCTCATGAAAAGAGGCCCGTCATGGCAAGCAACACCGATTCGACGCAGCGTATCGCAAGGTCATCGGCTGCAGCAGCCACGGGATATGCGACGGCTGCGATGGCCGCCTATGTCGATATGACCCGTCAGGTCATGGGTTACTGGGCAAATACAATCGACACGATGGCTGGAAAACCGGAGCCGCGTTCATGGTACAGGCACCCTGACTCACCGGAACGGTCACGCTCTTTCGGCGCTTCTGGCAATCCGTGGATGCCGATGGCGGGTCAATTCAATTTTGCCAGCCCTGTTGGCATGAACCCCTATGCGGCCATGTTCAATCCCTTCAGCTTATGGATGAAGGCGTGGCCACTTCAGGGAAATCCTGCTGCATGGCCTATGGCTTTCATGATGATGGGTATGGGCGTTTCACGCTCGGTGGCCTATCCGCTGGCTGAAGCCAACACCGCTGCGTTGGATGCCGTCAACACGGCCACGAATGCAACCAATGAGGCGTTTTCGCGCTATCGTTCATTTGGTGGGCACGCGACCGCGCAAATTCGCATCCAGCCAATCAGCCAAACCACCAACACCCCAATGATGACCCCGTTCGCAATGCAGATGCTGTCGCCATGGTTTTGCGCGTTTATGCCGAGCACGCGAACACCTTGAGTGGGCGCGAGGCGTTCCCATAATTTGAGACTGCAATTGAGTATAAAAATGAAACGGGCCGCGCTTTTGC